>JBAXGK010000126.1:0-6323 GCA_037139435.1 Candidatus Omnitrophota bacterium
ATGTGGAATATCTTCGTCGGGCTGCTCATGCTCACGCTCGCCTTTGCGATGTTCGACCCCTATTTCTTTATCGCTTACCTCATCGCCATTGCCACCTTCGGTCTTTTCCAGGCCATGTTCATGGCCAACGCGGGCGGCTCATGGGACAACGCGAAGAAGGTTGTGGAGGTCGATCTGGGAGAGAAGGGCACAGCACTTCATGCCGCAACGGTCATCGGCGACACGGTGGGCGATCCTTTCAAGGATACCACTTCGGTTTCCCTCAACCCGATCATCAAATTCTCGACGCTCTTCGGCATGCTTGCCGTCGAGATCGCGATCAAGATGAATCCGGCCACGACCCGCATCAGCGGAGCGATCTTTTTCATTACGGGCCTCGTCTTCGTCTGGAGGTCCTTTTACAAGATGCGGATCCCGAAACTGGAGATCCCGAAAGCAGCTAAAACCTGATTTTCTAGAAAAATATCCATACAAAAAGCGCCTCGCCGTTAATTCGGCGGGGCGCTTTTTTTTATGTATGCTCCCCCTGTTGGACGCATTTCGCCACTCTGAGGAAACTTTTAAAAGTGAGCTCTTGGATATTTGTCTACTAGCCGCAAAAAAACGTTTAATGTCCCTATTGCATCAGCACAACAAACGCTAACACCAAAACTATCACCGCTAGCGTAATGCTAGCTATAATCAGTTTTACTTTAAGTGATCTTTTGGATTTTTTCCTCGGCTCATCTTTATCTGAATATCCTACTTGTTCGCCACAGGTAGGGCAACTGGTCGGATATATGGGTGAACTGCCCCCGCGAAAATTCGGATTAGTAGCGATAGTAATGTTGCAATTCGGACAACTCATGGGAGACATATTACAGTTTCTCCTTTCGTTGTAACTTTATTGCTCATCTCTTTTTCTAGAAATCGTATCACCATGGCAACAATCTAAAGATCACTGCCATTTCCTTCCCTTCCCCGCTTGATGCATCTTGAAAACCAAAGGAAGCCCTCGCTTCCAAGAAATCAGGAGTGCGAGATTGCCTCCCCCGCTTTTTGGGGCCAAATGATGGACGC
Source organism: Candidatus Omnitrophota bacterium (assembly GCA_037139435.1). GTDB lineage: Bacteria > Omnitrophota > Omnitrophia > Omnitrophales > Aquincolibacteriaceae > Aquincolibacterium. Next base: position 1,060 of record JBAXGK010000126.1, read on the forward strand.
AACGACCGACGCCGCCAAGATAACTAATATAGCTCCCAGTGCGATCGAGGTTGGAATGTGGATAAAGGAGGCGATGAGCATCTTGACGCCGATCAGGACGAGGATGAGCGAAAGACCGTAGTGCAGGTGATGGAAAAGCCGCATCAGTTCCGCGATCACAAAATAAAGAGCTCGAAGTCCCAGGATCGCAAAAACGTTCGAGGTGTAGACAATGAACGGGTCCCGTGAGATCGCAAGGATCGCAGGGATGGAGTCTACCGCGAAAAGCACGTCCGTAGATTCGATCACGACAAGGATCACCATCAAAGGCGTCGCAAAGATGATCCCGTTGATCTTCGTAAAAAACTTCCCGCCATCATATTCATCCGTGACCGGCATGACCTTTTTTAGACCCTTAAAAAAAATGTTCTTCTCCGGCTCTACCTTGGAGTCCTTCTCGACAGCAAGTTTGGCTCCGGTCCAGACCAGAATGGCGCCAAAAACATAGATCATCCAGCTAAAGTAGTGCAGGAGTCCGATCCCGCAGGCAATAAAAATAGCCCGGAAAAGAAGCGCCCCAAAAATCCCCCAGAAAAGAACTTTATGGTGATGGATGTTCGGAAGTTTAAAATAGTTGAACACCAGAAGAAAAACGAAAAGATTATCAAAGCTGAGCGTTCGTTCCAGGACATAACCAGCAAGGAACTGCATCGCAGGTTCCTTCCCCTTGACTAAATAAACCCCCCAATTAAAAAGAAGCGCAACAGCGATCCAGATCCCGCTCCAAATGAGGGCCTCTTTCATCTTCACTTCGTGTTCCCGGCGATGAAAAACGCCCAGATCCAACGCAAGCATCACAAGAACCACCACACCGAAAACGACCCAGGAAAGGATATTGCTCATAGCTCATCACCTCTTATGTTGGATGCCTCAGACAGTATCGGCTATTTTGGAAGTTCTTAAAGCAAAGAAGGCCAACCCCGAAGGGCTGGCCTTCCCGCCTGTTTCTATCTTAGATGATAACAATCTGCAACGCCGACGGGATTAGTTCTTGGTTCGGACCGCAGATTAGCCCGCCCGCTCCCTAAGGAGCCAGGTTCACCCTTCTATTTCTCCCGTTCCCCGGAATCCCGGGTATTAGGCGATCATGCCCTCGCCTCAAAAATCAGGCGAAGCTCGCCCCCCAAAAGGGGCGGCCTGTCCTCGACGGACAGGAAACAAGTCTTACATCTTTGCTTCTTTCAAGGCTTCCTTCTCTTCAGCCTTGATATCTTTCACATCTTCTTTTGCTTCCTCTTTCACTTCCTTCATTTCTTCCTTGGCTTCGGCCTTGATGTCCTTGGCGGTCACCGGAGCGTAGAGCTCATCCGTTTCAACAGCCTCGCCAACCACATCACCGGTTGCCGCATCTTCCGCCACAACCACTGTTTCATCGACAGCAACAGGGCTCTGGTCGGCGGCAAATGCAAAAGCCGGGCAAAGCATCGTTGCAACTACCAAAAGACTTACCACTAATTTGCTCTTCATGTTCTTGAATCTCCTTTTTGTACTGCTTTTTTTCGGCGCAGCCCAAGGCTCTTGTTTCGTCTCAAGAGGGGTCGACTTGGACAGCCCAATTTCCGCTTCGCGGGAATTGATGGGTATCGGGACTGTCCTGATTGCCCGTTTATTTTAAATAAATGAGAATCAGGTCTGCACCATCACTCGAATGCTTCCCAAAGTTCTGAACGGGTATAAAAAAAACGCCTCGAAGTTCCAAGCAATACCCCGCACCCTGCGGACCATCACTCAAAACCAAAGGCGTTTATCAATTATTTTCCACGTCACCAGAGGGCCTAACTGCCCTCCGATGCTACCCTCCAAAACTTAAGGGTTCTTTCGGGTTTCACCTCACTATTGTTATTTACTTCTTCTATGAGTGTACGTTGGAAAACGCCCCCTGTCAATGAAGCGAGGACTTTTATTACCCGTACTCTGAGACATGCATGACTGAGACAAAAAGGATCACTGGGGCGTGTAACTTGCTTTCAACAAAAGAGATGCGGTGATTATATTCTTCTTTTATCGGAAACCCAGAATTCCATTCTTCTATTAAGCATGAGCCTTGTCTGGGCATCCAAGGCAGGCAGCGCACTCAGAAAAATGAGAATGAAGGGAACTAGGAACCACTCCAGCCCATGGATCAGCGTCCAAAAGAGCGAGAACCTTTTCTTTTTCTTCGGCAGGAGCCAAAGGCTCATGACGATGGTCCCCACAAGGGCGATCGTGGAAAGCCCAAAGATAGCCTGTGTAACACGCCCCGCATTGTAATAAAGAACGGTATTCGAAAATTCATTACCGGCAGAGATCGCCGGAAGCCATCCGACAAAAGTCAGCAAGAACGGTACGGCCGCCCAAGTGACCTGCCCTTCGAAAAGCTTGAACCCATGGCGAAGCTTGTTATAAAAAGATATTTTTTTATTCACAAGGAACCCGCGCATCACAAGTGGGAAATTTTCCACACCCCACGCCCACCGCCTTTTTTGCTTGTAAAGACTCCCCACGGTCCCCCACCAGGAACCCGCGGCCACGATATCCATGGACAGAGTCATCGGCATGGGGACGACTTGATATTGCCCGTCAAAATAAAGGTAGGATTTCCAAAAAATCCCGGAATCTTCCGAGATCATGTCCGTGGACCAATACCCCACGTCCACCAGCGCTTTAAAACTCATGCTATGGCTTGAAAACGTCACGAGTCTTTCCGGATCCGTGGTCTCGATCAGCTGAAAAAAAGAGGAACCGGTCTCGATCACGCGCGCGAACCCAGGCACTTCCCAAATATTATTATGGAAAACAGGAATGGGCTGAAAGCTTGCCCGGTAACGGTCCGGACAATTCATAAAACAATAGGTCAGACAGGCAAAATAATCGGGGCTCACCACCGTATCCGCATCAAAGCAAGAAGCGATCACATTCTCAAACGGGATTTTATTCTCTTCAAAATATTTGGCCGCGGCCCTGGCGGCATAACTCGTGTTCGCCCCTTTCACGCGAGCCTCTCCGGGAAGTCCATCGGGATGCTCCACCACAAGAAACCCCATGAACCGATCACGGTACTCCTCAGCGACCCGCGCCATCCCTTCCCTCACAGACTGCTCGGCTCGTGCCTCCACCGCAAGCGCGATAACCGTCTTCGAGGCAAACGCTTTGTTGTGAGCAACGCTCAAAACGTTCGCCGCCACGACAGACGAAGATTCTTTCACGACCGGAATCACGACTAAATGAAAGATATCTGACGAACGCGGCGGAATATCACCGGATTTTTTCAGACGTTCCATATCTTTCCGATGCGCCCAGCGAGAGATCCGTTTATACCAGTCTTTCTCATGGCACGCCTTGCGGGTTTCTTTCAGGTAAGCATCGAGCCGGTCCATCCCCTGAATACGCCCGAGCCAATCCGTGTCCTTCTCAACGGAAAGTCTGAGATAAGAAAGAAGAAGAAAAATCGTCAGATAAAAAAGCCTCAAGACCCAAGCTAGCATAAAAGCAATCACCGCGATCGCGGCGACCAGAGGCGCCCAGATCGAAAGCGCCACCAATCCCAGGATCAAGGTCCAGCTGGTGAGACCTGGAAGCGTTTCAAAAAAACGCTGAAGGAAAACTTCTTTCTTGCTCAGACCATGGCGCGTATAGCGAAATTTCATTTCCTTTCCCCTTGTGTTTCTTTCTCCAGCTCATTAATCACGCCGGAAAGCGTGATCCCTTCCGGAAGAATATCCGCGGCCACAAGCTCACCCCGGGAAGGTTCCAGGTAATAAAGTTTTCCGGTTTTCTCCGCATAAAAGAACCCCGTTTTTTCCCGCACGCTAGCCAGCTTCTCTAAAGAGCTATATCGCTCGCCGATCCGGGCAAGAAGTATTTTATCTTCCTCGCAAAACAGAATATAAGCGGCATCATAGACAAAATACGCCTGACGAATATTTTTCCCTTTCTCAAAAATCCATTCGATCTCAGGCCCACGCTCAAAGAATTCCTTTTTACGTTCGGGTTTTTCAAAATCAAGAACCCCGACTCGCCCCCCCTGCCACAACGCAACCTTTTGGCCGCCATTGTCGGTTTGATACCCTCGCACCCCCTCCTCTACAAAACGGTAGGGCAGCGCGTTCGAAAAAAGCTCACCCTTCTCTCCTTGAAAACAGATTGTTTTATTCGAAATAAAATCGATCTTATATTTTGCTTCACCTCTGAAAAGGTTTTCGAGGAAAACGCCTTTCTCCACCAAAGCTTCTTCTCCTTTTTTGGCGGCAAACCCCAGCCGAACGATCGTGGATCCGCGAAGAGCATAAACTTTGTTCTTAAAAAGCCCGAAGCCCCGGACCTTCTCAAGAAAATTCGGGAGCACAGTCATCTTTTCAAGTTCCAATCGCGCAAGATCCTGGCCCCGCAACGCGAAAAGATAGTCGGGATGGCCACCCTCCCATAAGATCTCGGAAGGTTCGCCTGCCGCAAAAAGGGCTGAAAGATCCTTCACTTCCGATTTTTCTTTATCCAGCTGACAGCCAAGAAATTTCATGCCCTCGGAAGTCTTCAACTGGAGGATGACAAAAGGACTCTCGTTGACCCTGAAAACTTTGACGAGTTCCGCCGCAGAATAGGCGGATGCCTCTGGGAGAACGGGGCGGGAAACTTCATTCTTCCAGTCAAAAACCTTCAAAGTTCCGGCACGCCCCGCACTTTTTAGGAGCAGGTAATGCGTCCCTGGAACAGGCCAAAGGTCTTCAAAGGACTCGGCTATCAGAGTCCGTGTCTTGACATTCTGGGGAACCAGCAAAATATTTTCGACATTGGCGGCTTTCCCCGACTCCACTTCCACCTTCCTCTCCCAAGGCCTAAACCCGCGCAAAACGATCTTCACATCGTACTGCCCGGGAAGAAGATTCCGGATCGTAGCAGGGGTTCTCTCTCCGTAGTGTCGGTTCGCGATCCAAATGGGAGCGTTCGCAGGAAGCGTCTCGATATGGATCAGCCCCGTCTTGGCAAATCCTTCCTCGACCTTAGGCGTAAAGATATAGCCGAACGCATAGAGAATGATGATCGGGCACAGCACCAGATAGAGCGCAAAAAAAAGATAGAAAAGGATCTTTCGGAAAATGACCATGGGACCTGCCCCTCAAAAATAAATGATAATCATGATAACGCCTCATTATGCCACAATCCGCTCCAGGCTCCAAGTCTCGCGCCACCCCGATAAGGGAACGGTCAAGTGATCCTTACCCCCCGCCTGAACGATTGAAGTTTTCCAG
>JBAXGK010000127.1:0-6283 GCA_037139435.1 Candidatus Omnitrophota bacterium
GGGCTCTTTGGCGGAGGAGACTAGCGTCTGCGGCGTTTTATCTTCCGGAAAAGCGGTCGGGGCCCCCGGCAGGCTCACCGCGAACATGACGGCAAGCAACACCCCGCAGAACTTGAAAAACTTCTTTCGCTTTTTCATTGTCACTTCCTTTACCTCAGCGGATTTCAACCGTATCCTCACCCAATGAAAGAACCGCATGGTCCTCCATGATCTTCGAGACCTTCAAAAGCCCGATCGGATCCCCTTCGCGAAGAAACGTCGTGATCCCCTTTTGAACGTCCTCGATCATGCAAAAAACCTTTTTCGGGTCTGTGGGATTATACGAGATCCCCGTCAATTTCAGAGTTTTCGTCATGTCCACAAGCTTCGAAGACTGCTCTTTTTCAAGCTTCCGGGCATCTTCAGCGCGCTTGCTATACGGCATGAACATTTTCCCAAGATCCCAGCTTTCAATCGGCTCGGCCTCTTTGGAGGTCTCAGTGACCGGCGGAAGATCCAACATCTTAGGCTCAGAAGTTCCGATCGATCCGGCAATATCCTTCTTAAGATCCAGCACCCCGATCAAAAGAACCACAAAGAACACCAGCGCCAAAAGGATGACCAGAAACCGCAAAATCCGGTTCAGTTCTTTGATGCCGAAGGAGGCCTTGATCCGTTCGTAAAACTCATTCGATGTTTTTAAAAAGCGTTCTTTCAGCGCCTCGCTGGAAAAACGAGCTCCCTGCTGAACTTTTTTAGCCCCGGCAGCAATATCTTTCTGATGAGCGCTCGGCTCCTCAATAAGATCAAGAAGCCGCTTCTCCGGCGTTAATGAGGAATCTGGCTGAGCCATCCGGCACGCATTTCCTCAGAAACGATCTCCTCGATGATCTCCTCATCCACGATCCACTTCCGTTTCATCACGAGCTGCTTCAAAGCCCGATGACAAAGCATGGTGATCTTTCGGGGATACCCTTGGGAAATCTTATGGATCATCTCGATGGCATCATCTTGAAAGAGCCGAACGTTCGAGCAATAATTCGCCTGTCGGATACGGAAGAGGATCATCTCCCGGGTTTCGTCCAAACTCAAAGGATTCAAGGTGTATTTGAAACTGATCCGGTCCATAAAATTCGGAATCTTCATGATCTTGGAGTGAAGCTCCAACTGCCCAAAGAGAGCCAGCTGCAAAAGCTTCGTGTCGTTCGTTTCATAATTCAGGATCACGCGCAACATTTCCATCGAAGATTCATTGAGCTTCTGAGCTTCGTCCACAATGAGCACCACGGTCTTATTGCCGATAACGGTTTTCTCATAAAGAAATTTTTCCACAGCCTCTTTGAGATCCATGACGCTCGGGCGGCTCCCCTCAATACGAATGCCGGTATATTGATCGACATTGATGGAAAAGTTTCGGACCAGGGAATAAAGAAATTCATATTCATTCTCAAAGCAGGGATCCAGGACGTAATGCACTATGAAATCTCCGCGCTCCCGGAGTGCTTGGATCAACTTCCGAGAAAGCGTGGTCTTTCCCGTACCGACATCCCCCAACACCACGGACAACCCGCGCCGTAAGCGCAATTCGATCAAGACATTCGTGAGCGTTGCTTGATGCCCTTGCGACAAATAAAGGAATTCTGGATCCGGACTTGTCGAGAACGGCTCCTTTTCGAATCCCAGCATGCGATAGTAGCTCATGAATCTCCTCGTCTTGATCTTGGCGCGTCCAAAAACAGTGCATCTGAGGACTTTAGCGCCAAAAAACCTCACACTATATTTCGGCTATTCCCCTGAAATCTATAGTGTTCCCCTAAAAATGAACCGGGGGGTTCAATGAAAATGGCTTTTGACAAAGGAAGGCAAAACTGAATGTCAGGCATTTTTTCGGCAAAAGCTTAAAAACAAGGCCCCCTGGGCGGCTCCGCCGATGGTTGGCTCATGAAATAAGCACTCGCTAATGATCATTCCCGCTCCTTAAGACACCGTTGCAAGAGAATGAAAATCCTTTCTTACCGATTTGATTCCTCTTATGGAGCTTCAACAAGACGCTGGGAAGTCGTCACAATCTCGCGAATGATCGGGTTGACCCCAAGATTTTGAAGAACTTCCAGAGGACAAGGCGCCAGCAAGGACCAATTGTGGGCCCCCACAGTCCCCGGCACATTGATCGGGTAATCCCAGGAATCCCTTCCTTTAAAATTAGCCAAGGAAAGCCAGTCTTGAAGGAGCTGGAGACTAAAGATCGAATGAGATTGAGCCGCGCTCTCAAGCGCCATTTTCATAAACTTCGTTGAGACATCATTGTCCGGGCTCCCGGGAAGGCCTATGTATTCCCAATAAAAAGAGCGCTCCGGATAGGACGCCCGATAGGCCGCCACAAGATGTCGCGCTTCATCGCCGCTCCGCCCGAGGATCGCCAGAAGTTTATCCACACTACTAACCTCTTCTTTCCATCGAAGCCGGCCAAATTGGGAGCGCTTCATATCGAATAGCCTGTCTCGGATCGGTTCAAAGGGAACGCCCACCTCCTCACACTTTTTCTGAAAAAACCATTCGTCCACGGTCCCGGCCTCATATTGCCACCAGGCGCAAAAGGGGCTTGTATCGTGCGTGGAGAGCATCGAGATTGAATTTTTTCGGTACATTTCTCCACTCTTAAAGTGATAGTCTTTATCCCAATACCGAACCCAACGTTGGACATCCGAACCGGGAATTGCATATTCCTGCAGAATTTCGTAAGAGCATTCCGGGACCACGCCAAGGTCTTCGGCGCAAGGCATCATGTTGGAAGTTTGGATCATCACATCCAGGATCCGTTTTCCATGCTCGCTCCAAGAATACTCATTAGGCGGATCAAAGCGCCCGTTCCTTCCGGCGAAGATCTCCGGCTCTGAAAGAGCAATGGTCCAGAGACGGAAGAGCCCGACAAAATGGTCGATCCTGTAAAGATGGAAAAAATATTCGGCATATCCTACTTTCCGTCGAAGACAATCGTAGTTCGATGCCGCAAGGTTATCCCAATTGTATGGAGGCATCCCCCACCGCTGGCCTTTTGAAAAATAGAGATCGGGAGGCGCCCCCGAGGAAAGATCCAACTTGTAATAGTTCTGATGCGCCCAGACATTGACACTATCCCGGGCAACAAGAAAGGGGATATCCCCCATCAATAAAACCCCTTTTTGGGTCGCGTAGGTCTTTACATGGGAAAGTTGCTCAAACGCTTGCCATTGAAGCCACTGATGGAAAAAGAAAGTCGCCTCATTTTCCCGGACGAGCTCTTCAATCGCCTCCTCATTTCTCGTCCTGAACTCCGCGGGCCACTCAGCCCATCCGCTATTCCCAAATTTCTCCTTCAAGATCTTGAAAGCCGCATAATTTTCGAGCCATTGCCGATGCGTCTTGAAATAATTAACAAAATCCGTTTCATTTTTTGAGGTCGTAGGGTCATCATAGATCTTTCGGAGAAGCGCTAGCTTGTCTTGCTTGAAGGCATAATTTACGCGCGCTCCTTTGATCGGAAATTTCTGACGAAGCGCCTCGATGTCCCCCGCAAACTTCCGGATGTTGTAACCGATAAGATTCACGGGGGAAAGATACATGGGATCCAGGGCGATGCTACTTTGAGCATCGTACGGGCAAAAATCAAAGCCCACATCGTTGAGCGGGAGCAATTGAATGATTGAGAGACCTGTTTTTTGGCACCAATCGATCAGCAGCTTGAGGTCCGGGAATTCGCCTATCCCGACACTCTTTGCGGAGTAGAGAGAAAAAAGCGGCACGATCACACCGGCACGCCTTTGGGCGCCGATCTTCTGCCATATCTCGCCGCACTCCGAATCTAAAAATGACGCGTAGTCTGTCTTCATAAAATCCTTTTTATTGTTCAGGCTCTATCCAAGACGGAGTCTCGGGCAGGACCTGTCACATACTAAAAAATAAAAATCAGAAGGAGCCGGATCCTTTGAAGCGATCGAAAAGATTCCGAACATCTCCTTCCGCAGAGCGTGTGATCTGGCCGCAAATAAATATCAGCACCGAGAACTGCCAACAATCCTCCGGGCCGATCACAAGCCCTGTTGAAACATTCTCTTGCCGCTCGAGTGTATGCGAGAAAAACTCCACAGCTTTAGAAAGTTTCTCTTCCCGAATATCGAGCGACTCTATTCTATTCTCATATTTCATAGAAGGGAAGCGGATCCCGCGCACCAGAAGAAAGGTCGTCAGGTAATCCTCAACTCCCGAAAATTTTTCGTCGAATTCAAATCCTTCAAATTGCGGCAAATGCGGCGGCAAAATAATCGAGGGCTTCTCGACCGTCACCTCCCCTTTGCGCACGACCGTGTCGCCATGATTGACCGCGGACTCCGCCAAAAAAACATAAGGGATCTGCGTCGCGGCAAATGTCTGGAGGGGTTGCACGCGAGGTCGGACGATCTCAGTGGCCTTAAGCGCTTTCTCCCAGGAATCGTGGATATCCATATAAAACCCGTACGTGGTAAGTGGTAAAGGGTAGGTTGGATTCAGCTACTACCTACGACCTACTACCTACGCACTTCAATTAGTAGGAAATGCCATCCGGCAATTCGTTCTCATCATTCATTTGATAAGGGAAAAAGTTTTTCAGCTTCTCTCCGATACGAAGCGCGGCCTCAGAAATACCCTCGGCAAATTTATTCTGCTTGAAATGCTCCTGCATGATCTGGGCCACATCATTCCAGAATCCGTCGGGAACTTTTTCATTGATACCGATATCTCCCAGCACCGCGAACTTCTTATTCCCGGTCGCAAGAAATATCAGAACACCGTTCCGCTGAGCGGTCTTCGTCATCCCGATCCTCTGAAAGACCTTCTGGGCATGGCCGTAGACGGGCCCGCGGGCATAACATTCCAAATGCACACGGATCTCTCCGGAGGTATTTTTTTCCGCTGCCTGGACCGCGGCCAAGATCTGTCCTTTTTCTTTTTTTGAGAAGAAAAAAATCGGATAAGCTATGCGCATAAAATTACCAACCTCCTGACGCTCCACCGCCCTGATCGCTATCTATTTTCAAAGCCAAGGAAATCAGGACTGCTACGCTTTCCATAGACATCACCAACCTCCTGACGCTCCACCGCCACCGAATCCGCCGCCACCGCCACTAAACCCGCCGAAACCACCGCCACCACTCCGGAAACCTCCCCCCATGGGCACAAAAAAACCGCCTCGCCCGCGCGGGCCTCCGATGCGCTTCGAATTGGCCCTGGCAAAAAGGTGAAAGAGAAAAAAGACGCCGAAAAGAACGATCAATCTAGCTCCGGCATTCGGCCTTTGCCTCTGCGGAACGCCTTTGAATTCGCCTTGCGTGGCCTTCATGATCGCATCGGTGCCGGCCAGGATCCCGCCCGAGTAATCGCCTTTGCGAAAATAAGGCGCAACCACTCGGCTAATGATCTGACCTGAAAGAGCATCCGTCAGCACACCCTCCAAACCATAGCCGACTTCGATACGCATCTTCCGATCGTTCTTGAAGATAAGAAAAATCACGCCGTTATCCTTGCGCTTTTGTCCCGCTTTCCAGGCTTCGGCAAGACGTATGGAAAAATCATCCAGAGCTTCCCCTTCAAGAGACGGAAAGGTGGCAACCACGACTTGGTTTGAGGTTTTCGCATCGAAAGCTCGAAGCGTTGCCTCGAGTTGCGCTTTTTCAGAGGAAGATAAAAATCCCGCGCGATCGGTCACGTAACCGTCCGCGCGCGGCGGCACTTTTAAGGCAAAAAGGGTAGAAAATCCAAGAAAGAAAACGAGGATAAAAAAAGAAATGGGGCCGACAACTTTCTTGAAAAAAGAAGTCGGCCCCATTTTGACCATTGCGACTTAAAACTTAACCTGAGGAACGGTTTTGGCGTCTTGATCGGCCTGAAAATAGGCTTTATTCTTAAAACCCAAAAAGCCGGCCACGATTACATTCGGGAAACGGCGCCGGAAAGCGTTGAAGTCCTGAGCCGCTTCGTTGAAGCGCTTGCGTTCGACCGTGATGCGATTCTCGGTACCTTCCAGCTGGGTCTGAAGCATGAGGAAATTCTGGTTGGCCTTAAGATCCGGATATTGTTCTGCGACCACAAGGAGGCGGCTTAAGGCGGATGTCATTTGCGTCTGCGCTTCCTGGAATTTGGCAAGCTGTCCGGGATCGTTGATGACTGCGGAAGAAACATTCATTTGCCCGACCTTGGCGCGGGCGTGGTGCTCGCGTTCCGCCGGCCCAGAAGCCCGTTGGTTCAGGCGGTGCTTCCGCTGAAAGGATTGGAGGCGGAGTCACAATAC
>JBAXGK010000128.1:0-6163 GCA_037139435.1 Candidatus Omnitrophota bacterium
GACCCTGCCCGTCAAGAACAAGAAAACCCGTCCGCGTCGTCTCGATGAGATGGCGAAACTTCTCTTCATTTTCTCGCAGGGCCTCCGCCGCCCGCTTGCGCTCGGTGATGTCCCAAAGGACGCCGCGGATCATTTTCGGGTAACCTTTTCCATCCCGGATCAATTCACCCCGGGCGGTAACGAAATGGATACTTTCATCGGGCCAGACAGCGCGGTATTCAGGCTCGTAGGGGACATCTTGCTCCATGGTTTTTTCTAAAACAGCTTTGATCTTTTCTCGATCGTCGGGATGCACCCGCGCAAAGAACTCCTCGGCCGTTCCGCCAAATGTCGCCGGATCGATCCCCAGAAGAAGGCATGTTTGATCATCAAATATACGCCGGTTCTCTATAATATTAAATTGCCACACTCCCATTTGGGCAGATTTCAGGGAGAGGTCGAGTTGTGTCTTGCTAACGCTCAGAGCCTCCTCCGCCCGCTTACGTGCGACGTTCTCATGTGCCTCTTTCAGCGCTCGCTGGACTGCTGGGACAAGACGGACAAGTCTGTCTTTCATGACATAATCCGCTGCCCCAGACTTCATCATCTCAACGGCAACGTCTTCGCCGATTGCCCCAGAGACTATGATGACAGGGATTTCCTGAGCGCGTTCTTTGACGATCTCAAGGGCCGCCGGAGCGCCGAAACCAGGTATTTTATAATCGCAGAGGATGATGTCAGGGGCATATTCGCCCAGTGCTCCAAGAAACTCCTCTCTCGACTTTACCCATTTCGTGGTGTGGGCGAAGCCCCCCTTGCCGAGCTTACGCGCGACAAGTTCCGCATCAGCCTCAGCATCATCCACGATCAGGATGTGTATCTCTTTATTCACAATGACTCCCATGCATGCCGCTTTTTTTCTAAAATTCCCGATTGACGATGTGGTCGATCGTGACTTCAAATGTTTTTGCGATTTTTGTAAGCACGCTTATCTTCGGCGTCCTTTCGCCTCTCTCCCACATACAAACAGCCTGGCGTGAAACTGCCAGGCTGTCCGCTAAATCTTCTTGTGTTAAATTATTTTTTTTTCGAAGAGTTTTAAGATTTTTTCCAAGCATCATGATCTCTTTCGTTAGGTGAATAATATGCTGACACATTCTGTTAACATTGGCAACGCCTTTTAAGGCGTGGTTCGATGAGCTCATGGCGCAGACCTATTGCTTACAAAGTAACGAAGCCGGGGAGGATATGTGTTTGCGTGAGTTGCCAGGGATAAAAAATGCGCCCTGAAACAGGCGGGGTTTACTCGACACTGAAGCTGACATTCACAACGGCGGTTTCTGTTTCCGTCCTTTCCTCTCCAGCTTCATCTTCTGTTCCCGTCCACTTCGGGATCATCGAATTTGACTGTTTTGGTTCTCTTATCGACTAGCACTCTGAGGCAACCGTTCCCTTCACAATCCTTGTCGCCCACCGACCACCCCTCAGAATATTCATTGGCCATAAGCGTTTCGGGCCGCCACTTCTCTCCTGCCTTTCTCAAAAATTCCTCCGCCAATACCAGGGCTTGATTCTTGGTCATTTTTAAATCTGGAGGTATTTTCCAAAGCCCTCTTTCATTTTTTCTCGCGTCTCTCTGTAATGTCATGAACAGGTCTTGGTACTTCACGTTTGGCTGGACGGTCTTGACTTGGGCATTGCCAGATTTAATGAGAGTGGCATTCAAAAAGATGTATATCCCCTCTTTGAATTCCGTGACCTCGTAAATACTTCTGTCGAGTTTGGATTCACATTCAGAGCAAACAAACACATAGACATACGCGAGGGCTCTCCCGTGCTTGTCCTTCTTCTGAACGTCATACTCAAGCCTTACGAGCTTACCTTCGACAAGCTTCCGAGTGAACTCAGCCGCTGCCTCGCCCCTCTTGATAATGGTGTCCGCATCCTGCCCCGTTCTCTTGGCCTCCCGCCTCAGCTTGGCATGATCCTTCGAGCCTGGGATATCCACACCTATGAGACGTGCTTTCTCGCGATTGGAGAGTAGGAGAGTGTCGCGGTCGATAACACGAGCAACGATGAGAGAATCCGTTGCTTGGCAGGGGCTTGCTAAAAGGCAAAGAATAAAAAGAACTGCTGAGGTCTTCTTCAGAGGATGCCTCCCTTGATTAGAAGACATTATAAGCGGACTCGATTCGCCTGGCTAGGCGAGATTCAGAAGAGCCGGTGTGTACACATCGGAAGCGGAGGGATTTGCCGCTCAGTCATGGGGCGATCAAGCTTTAGAAAACGCGGGAGCTTCGGCTGGGTCAATAATCCGTGATTCCATGTCGTTCCGTAGACCGGCGCATTGGGACATTATTTCGCAATGGGAGGTAAACGCGACATAGGGATTGCCGATCATCCGATCCATCAGCATAACAGGACATCCGATGCCCAATCAGAGGCTCCATGATGAGACAGCTCCCGGATCTTTTTATTGAAGATCTTTCAGCGAGTAGCTGGTGCTTCGGCCGCCAGCGAAATCTCTGACCAGGATCCCGTTCTCAACAAGATCGAGAATGTCACGGTGGGCCGTATCCTGGGAACATTTCGCGATCTGCGCCCACTTGGAAGAGGTCAACTTCCCCTCAAAACCCTCGAACAGCTTATGGATCATCTCTTGCTGCCGCTCATTGATCGACCCAACCGGATGAAGCTCCCAGAAACGGGCTTTCCTAAACACATCCGCTAAAGTGTCTTTCGTTGACTCAAGCGCCCTGTCCAGACAGCCCAGAAACCAATCGAGCCAAGGCGTGATATCAAACCCTTCGGAGCCAGCAGACCAGGAGCCCGTATTATCATCGAACGTGTTTTTCTGCATTTTCTCAAGCACGTCGTAATAGGCTTTCCGTTCCTTCCGGATACGGGCGGACATACTGTAGAAACGCTGTGCGCTGCCGTCTGCGCGGGCAAGCTGCATATCCGTGATCGCCTGGGCAATTCGCCCGTTCCCATCATCGAAAGGATGGATTGTCACAAACCACAAATGGGCGATCCCCGCTTTCAGCACCGCATCGATTTCCCCAGTGTGATTCATGGCGAGTGAAGTCGAACCATTGAACCAGCCGAGGAAAGCGCTCATTTCTTTTTTAAGACGCGCTGCTTCAGGCGCTTCAAAATGCACTTTCTCGTGCCCAACAGGACCGGACACGACTCGCGTGGGGCCATGGCTATCTTCACGCCAGGCACCCGTTTTTATCTTATGCAGACCGCTGTAGCCCCCAGGGAAAAGACTTGCGTGCCATCCAGACGGTCCTTGGTGAGAGACTTGTTGAAATTCTGCGTGGCATCCAGCATCATCTCCACCACGCCATCGACATGCCGGTCGGAGGAAACAAGCCCGGCCATGTCCAGACCGAGTTTCCGCGCGATGGACGACCGCACCTGACGTTCATCTAGAACCTCGCCTTCGATCTCACTGCTCTTGAGAACATCCAGCGTCAGAGTCTCGAGCAAAGCCTCACTGCGCAGAGCAAATCCGAATGACTCCATCCGCCCCATCAGATGTCCCTGGCGGTTACGGACAGAGCCCAGCAAGACCGATATCTTCCCTTGATTCCAGGTAAACTTCGGCCAGCAATTCAGTTGATGTATATAGCGCATAATCATTCTCCGCTTTCTATGCGGAGAATATAGCACCTATTCACCGCACGCCCAGGAGGAATAGATGAAAATCGGGTGACACCATACAAGGGGAATACAACGCTCATTCGCGGCTTCCAGGAGGACATCCGACGCATGATCGGATGGCCTGGATTCAAAGTGTAAACGGGAACGCAGACTTTAGTCCGGAAGGGTACGCCGCATCCTCCCGGAATGACCTTATCCCTTACGCGGACAGGGATCACCGCTTCCCATATAAGGCATCATGCAACTGCCGATATACCCGCAATCCCCGCACTGGTAATCAGAAAATCCAGCGCCGGAATAAGCTTTTAAATTTTTGGAATGGCAGCAGTAACACTCACAGGGACCGGGCTGTTGTTGCCCCGAGGCTGCCGCCTTCTCCACGTTAAAAGAGATCGTATCTTCCAGCCAGTTATCGCCCTCTTTGCCCTTGATCCAGCGATTGTCTTCGGTCTTAACCTGGACAAGCATTCGCATCGTCCACTTCCCGGGCTTATCCACCGCATAGGAAAGGATTTCTCCTTTGGGCCAAGCGATCCCAACGCCATCAAGAGAGATAGTCCATGAGTAGTGCGGGGCCAAATGCCCCTCGGGAAGATTGTTTAACTTAGCCTCTAGCCGGATCGTGTCACCCTTCTTGGCCGACCCCGGCCGCGGATCGATCTCCACGTAGGGCTGCGCCATGATCGTAACGGTATCTTCCAGCCAATCATTCCCCCCTTTGCCCTTGATCATGCGATTTTCCTTGTCCCTCGCCTTGACAAGCATTCGCATCGTCCACTGCCCGGGCTTATCAATAACGCACGAAAGACTTTTCTCTGTAGACCTGCTGATTTCCTTACCATTATTGGAGACAGTCCATCCGTAGCGAGTCTGGGAGCCCTCGGGCATATTGTATAGTTTGACGTCCAGTTGAATCGTGTCGCCTTTTTTGGCCGTCGCAGGCCGCGGTTCGATTTTCACAGAGGGCTGCGCGATATATTGGCCGATCACCTGTTCCCCGGCCTCGACCTCCGCGTCCGCGTTTTTTCCGATAGCATCGATGTCCCGAGTTCCCTTCGCCTCGCCAAATCCAGAGGGCGGCACTCCCTGCCATTCATTGTTCTTATCGAGATCTCCCTCGGCCATCTTCTTGCGGATCTCGTTCAGCGTAACTTTTAAAGTGCCCTGCAGGCTGGTCAGCGTTTGACTCAGCTTTTTCAGGCTCTCCACGCGTTCCTGAGGCGTCAGGGAGGCGTCGCTGCCAACCCGGTTGATCTCGTCAAGCGTCTTGCGAATCCACAGGCCGTTTTCCCTGAGCGTGCTCCCCCAAGCCGGGGTCTCGTGCCACGAATCCTCCATCGGCATCCACTGTTTCATGTGGACATATTCATGGATCACCGTGAGCGCCCAACTCGCCTCGCCCGCCTCCGAACCCATCTGACCGATACTTGCGTCGCTAAGCGCCAGGCTCCGACCGAGCCCGAAAACGCCCGCGTTTATCTCGGCATTGGCGCCCAACTTACCGATATAAACCGTGCCGCTCTTGAAATCAGCACGCAGCTTGTCGCCAACATCCTTCCGCCCCATCTTGTCCAGGTAATCGGCCATCTTGTTAATGGCTGCGACATCCTCCGGATTTGGCGCACGAGTTTCGACCTTGCCCCCTTTACGAGCATCCATCGACACATCCGTGGCGGCAAAAGCGGCGCCGGACATCAGAAACACAACGAGGACCCCGAGAAGAATCGAAAGTATTTGAGTGAAAGCGACGGTCTTCGAGACTCTATTTGATCTATTTTTCATGGATCGTCTACCTCTTGAGTTTGGATTGAACGAACGCAAGGTCCCACCGAATAAAGCGCATCTTCATGGTCGCGGGCTGCGCCCCGCTGGAACATTAGAATAGAATCCATTCATCGTTCCATTCGCCGAACGACAAACCAAAAGCCGTGAGACCGGAAGCGATTATACTCCAGTCACTGCATTTTGAGATGTAGAAGGTGCGAAATCCTTGTATGGCTCGGAGTGCTTGCTGTGGTTGTTCCAATTATTGCGGTATTTTCTCGCCACAACCTTGTCACGGACTACCAAGAGGTTCTCGGCATTTTTATCTTCTGCGGCATTGGTGAAATTAAAAGAGCCCGTTAGAACCGTAACTCCGTCAATGATCATGACCTTGTTGTGCGCGATGGCGTGCTTCTTATCGATCATGACGGGAACACCCGCCTGGACCAGCAGATCCAGCTTGCTCCCTTTCCCGTGAAGCTGGCTTTTATCCAGAAGGACTTGGACGTCCACACCACGCTTATGCGCGGCGATCAGGGCTTCCGCGATAGGTTTCGACGTGAAGGAATACGCCTGAACGCGAATATACTTCTCCGCCCAATTCAAATTATCAACGATGGCTTGCGTGCATCCGCCGTTTGGAGAGAAATAAACCTCTTCTTCCGTAGCGGATGGCCTTGCTTGCAACGGTAGCGGCCACCCCAGGCAAAAAGCAAGAAGAACCGCGAGAGACAACCTCAAGTGACGCAAG
>JBAXGK010000129.1:0-6161 GCA_037139435.1 Candidatus Omnitrophota bacterium
CTGCCTCGATTTTCCAATACCTCACAAGGGAACCGACCGCTTCGCCGGAAAGATTCATGAAAGTCAGAGGATACGCCAATTGAACGATCTCGCCATTCCACCAAACTGAGGATAGGGCCGCCTTCTGGGACTTTTTAGAGGCAAACCTTACTTTCTCTTCCTCAACGATAAACTCCATCAGCCGACGGCCAATGTTATGCCGCGTACGGGTGTATTCGTCTCCGGGATTCCCAAGCCCAATGATGAGTTTCATCAGAGCCTCAAGATTCTCCCGGAAGACGCATAAGCGTCTCCGGGAGATCCGTTACTACTTTCCGTCTTTGGCTGGAGCTGCGGCAGGCTTTCCTGCAGCAGGTGCAGCGGCGGGTTTGGCTCCGGCAGGCGCGCCCTTCGCAGGAGCACCTTCTTCACCGTCCTTATCCTTCTTGCCCTTTTCCATGACCTCGGGCTCAGCAGCACCCTCTTCGGTCGCCTTCACTTCTTCTTCACGCGGCGGATGGATCGCAAGCACCACGTCTTCGGGTGACAGCATGCACTTGATTCCCTCAGGAAGCATCAAATCCTTCGCATGGACCGAATCGTTGATCTTCATCGCCTTCGTTTCGATCTCGATCTTTTCCGGGATCTGCGTGGGCAAGCACTCCACTTCGACTTCGCGATGCACCAAGTCAAGCGACCCGCCTTCCTTGATACCAGGCGCTTCTTCAATATGAAGGAGAACCACAGGGACCTTGACCGTGATCTTTTCTGTGAGCGAGATGACCATGAAATCAATATGGTCGATCTTGTCCGTCACGGGATTATTCTGGATCGCTTTGATGCGACAGGTGGATTCTTTCAGCGTCACGCCTTCAACCTGAAGTGTGATCAGGACGTTCGCGCCGGCTTTGGTGTGGATTGCCTTAAGAAATGCCTTGTCCGGCACTTCGATCGAAAGCGGCTTCATCCCATGGCCGTAAACAATGGCAGGAAACATTTCGTTGCGGCGGACTGCACGTGCTTTGCTGGTCCCGTCCGCGATGCGTGCCTTAGCTTGTAGTTCAAAAGTTTGCATTGAAAATTCCTCCCTTGCCCCGTTAGAGGCTTAATTGATTAAAACGATGACAATTCACAGAAACTCTTTGTCTCATCATCGACGAAATGACACTGACCTAAAATCCCTCAAGATCTCTAACGGGGCGAGCCCACGTAAGAAATCCGTAAATCCCAAACAAATGGCTTTGTAATTAAGTGAAAATCTATTTTGCTTTTTAAAACAGTCCATACCCGTTAAATCTCTAACGGGGTAAAATGTTAAACTCTGCCGCCGTATTTTTTTACGCCTCAACACCTGCGCTTGAAAAAAGTGTGCTGATCGATTCGTTATAATGGATCCGGCAGATCGCGTCAGCCAAAAGCGAGGCGATCGAAAGCTGAGTGATCTTCTTGATCCGCTTTTCCTTGCCTAAAGGAATACTGTTCGTCACGATAAGCTCCTTAATGACGGAATTCTGGATCCTTTCCACGGCGCTTCCGGCCAAGACAGGATGAACAATGTTAGCATAGATGTCCAATGCCCCCGCGTTCTTGAGAGCTTTGGCGGCTTCCACAAGCGAGCCGCCCGTCGAGATCATGTCATCAATGATAATGACATTCTTTCCGGCTACGGCACCGATGATGTGCATCACATGCGTCTGGGACGCACTTTCACGACGTTTGTCCACAATCGCGAAATCGCAATCAAAGAGCTTCGCGTATCCCCGCGCCATCTTGATCCCGCCGACATCCGGCGAAACAACCACGAGATCCTTAATCTTCTTTTTCTTGAAATAGCTCCCCATCACGTTGATCGAATAGAGATGATCCACCGGGATATCAAAAAATCCTTGTATCTGCCCCGCATGAAGGTCCATCGCAAGAACACGATTCGCTCCGGCGCTCACGATCAGGTTCGCCACAAGCTTCGCGGTGATCGGAACCCGGGGTTTGTCTTTGCGGTCCTGGCGGGCATAGCCGAAGAACGGCAGCACCGCCGTGATCCGCTTGGCCGAAGCGCGGCGCGCGGCATCGATCAGGATCAAAAGCTCCATGAGACTTTCGTTCGGCGGCGTGCAGGTCGGTTGAACGATAAAAACATCTTTACCCCGGATATTATCACGGATCTGTAGCTGGATCTCCCCTTCCGGGAAACGGCCAAGCAGCACATCGCCGAGCGGGATGCCAAGATGCCTGGCGATCTCCTTGGCAAGCTCCGGATGGGAGCTCCCCGTTAAAAGAATCATATCTCCATTCAGTTTTTTATTAATCTTCGCGATCTTCACCATAAGGACACCCTACCTTTTCTTCTTTAAGATGGGCCTGGCCGGAACGCCGACGACCACATCACCTTTTTTAATTTTTGTCTTCGGGATCACCACGGATCCCGCGCCGGTTTTCGCTCCATCCGGAATCTGGACGGGCGCCACGAAAACCGTATTAGAACCTATCATTACATTTTTACCGATCGTCGTCTGATGCTTTTTCTTTCCGTCAAAATTCGCTGTAATGGTCCCGGCCCCAACATTCACACCATCCCCAATGACCGCATCCCCCAAATAGATCAAATGCTTGGCCAAAACCTTCTTCCCAAGACGGCTCCGGTTCACCTCCACAAAACTCCCGATCACCGACCCATCGCCAATCACGGTCCCGCAACGAAGCTTCGCGAACGGCCCGATCTCACAATGCGCACCGATCTCCACACCGCTTTTTATGAAGCACCACGGGTAGATCGTGGTGCCTTTACCAATCTTCACGCCTGGAGCCACAAAGGTCTGGTCCGGCGCCATGAACGTCACGCCATTTTCCTGATGCTTCGCAATCTCCCGCTCATTGATCTTTTTTGTCACGGTGGCCAGATCTTTCTGGGAATTGATCCCTTGCCCTTCTTCCGCGTTCGCCAATGAAAATGCCTCCACACAATACCCTTCGCGCCGAAGGATCTCAATGGTGTCGGTCAGATAATATTCGCCCTTTTGGTTCCCCCGCCCGACCTTTCCCAGAGATTCAAACAAAACTTTTTTATCAAAAAGATAAATGCCGGTGTTCACTTCCCGGATTGTACGCTCCTCCGGAGTAGCATCCAGCTCTTCGCGGATCGCCGCAAAATGGCCTTCATCCCGCACGATCCTCCCATATCCTTTCGGATCTTCCTGGTCACAGGAAAGCACGCTGACATGGGCGCGTGATTTTTTGTGCGCCGCCAAAAAGTTCTCGAGCGTCTCTGGCTTCACAAGAGGCATATCGCCCGGCCAGATCAGCACAGGACCTTGCGCGTTCTTGAGTGCCGCCTGGGCCATCATCACCGCGTGCCCCGTTCCTTTTTGCTCGCGCTGAAGCACCGGGATCGCACCATACGGCTTGGAAAAAGACCTCACTTCATCAGCCTTATAACCGACCACCACAAACAGATTCTTAATGCCGGCTCCGGCCAAAGCTTCCAGAACATACCCAAGCACGGGCTTCCCGAACACCGGGTGCAGAACCTTCGGCAATTCCGAGCACATCCGTGTTCCTTTACCCGCTGCGAGAACGATAGCTTCCATAAATTATCCTTTGATCCCGGTCAATTTGATACCTTCGACGAAGAACCGCTGATTAAATAAAAAGACGATCAAGATCGGCAGGATCATCATCATCGATGCCGCCATAAGGAGTGTCCAGTCCGTGCCGTGCACTCCCTGAAAATAAGCCAATCCGACCGGCAATGTATATTTCGTATGCGTATTCACCACGATCAAAGGCCACATCAGGTTCATCCACGACCCCATGAATGTAAAGGTCGTCAAGGTCGCCAAAGCCGGCTTCGAAAGCGGCAAAATGATGTGCCAAAAGATCCGGATGTACGAACACCCGTCGATCTTCGCGGCATCTTCCAGATCCTTCGGCAGCGTCAAAAAGAACTGCCGCAGCATGAATGTCCCGTAAGCCGTAAAGATCCCCGGGAGGATCAGCGCCTTATACGTATCGATCCAGCCAAAATGCCGGAGCAGAATGAACACCGGGATCATGGTCACCGCGCCCGGGATCATCATCGTCGCGAGATAACCAAAAAAAAGCCTGTCGCGGCCTGGAAAATTCAGACGCGCGAATGCGTACGCGGCCATCGCACTTGTAGCGACCTGCCCGAACGTGATGCAAAGACTGACAAAGATAGAATTCAGATAGAACTGTGCGAAAGGGACGACAGACCAAACCTTCACATAATTCTGCCAAACAAACGTCGTGGGAAGCCATTCCTGCCACCACGGACGATTCTCCGCAAAGACCTGGCCCGCTTCAGATAGCGAGGTCGAGACCATCCAAAGGAACGGCGCCGCCATACTCACCGCGCCTATGAAGAGCGCTATAAAGAGCACCGCGCGCTGCAATCTCCGTTTCAGGGGCGACTTCTCCTGAAGTTCGGTCACCACCTTCACCACTTTTTTTCTTTTCGAACGGGAGACAGCCGCCGCCATCTCCTGTTTCATTTCCTCATGAATCAACGAATCAATGTGGTTGCCCATGGTCTTATCTTTTTTTCCAAATGGTTGTGGATGGGCTATCCTGACTGCCCTTCAATAAAAGAAAACAGAAGTCAGGGTTACCCATGGTCTTCTCTTAAAATCCCCGAATAATGTCATTCCCGAATGCCTTAATCAGGAATCCATTCACTGGATCCCCGCCTCCGCGGGGATGACAAGCTATATTTTACGATGTTCTAGGTGTAATGAACGATCCTGCCGAAGAAACGCCACTTCAAGACCGTCACCGCAAAGATAATCAGGAACAGGACCCAGGAAATAGCGGCTGCATATCCCATGCGGTACCATTCGAACGCGTTATTAAAAATATAGTAAATAATCGTGGTAGTCGATCCGTTCGGACCGCCGCCCGTCATGATGTACGCCTGATCGAAACCCGCCTGAAAACCGCCGATCAAACTCATGGTCGCGATAAAGAACGTCGTCGGCGAGATCTGCGGCCAGGTAACATTCCAGAATTTCTGCCAGCTGCTGGCGCCATCGATTTCCGCCGCTTCATAAAGATCACGCGGCACACCCTGCAGCGCGGCCAGATAAAGGATCATGTTGTACCCGCCGATCGATTGCCACACGCTCATGATGATAAACGCCGGCTTCGCCCACGCTTCATCGGTCAACCAATTCGGCCCGATCAATCGGAGGCCCAGCATATCCCCGAATTGAGCGGTCATCGAATTTAAAAGACCGAAATTCGGATTGTAGATCAACCGCCAGAGCATAAAGATCGCAACGCCCGAACAGATCGTCGGGAGAAAATAGAGCGTCCTAAAAATGACCGTTCCCTTGAGCTTCTGGTTGAGAGCGATCGCAAGGAGAAGCGATCCCGCCATGCTGATCGGAATGGCTGCCATCAAAATGAGCGTATTCCAACAATACTTCCCAAAGAAGGGGTCTTTCGCGAGCTCAATAAAGTTCTTCAACCCCGCGAATTGCGGGCCATCCGACAAAAGGTCCCACTTCACAAAACTCAGCCAAAGCGACGCCAGCACAGGGATCGAGGTGAAGAGAAGAAATCCCAGCAAGTTCGGCATAAGGAACCCATACGCCGCGATCGTCTCCTTCGTTTTATCCTTCAATCCGTTTTTCATGGCTTCAGATTTTCATTTCTCATTTTTTCATGAACTGCGATGCGGGAGAGAGCCGTCTTTGAGCTCTCCCAGTGTCGTAGTTTTGCACCGGCAAAACTGCCCCGTCTGGGCTCGAACCAGAAACCTTGCCTCCAAAGGGCAGTGTGATACCATTTCACCACGGGGCAATAACTTATAAAAACAGACACTTTAAAACCCGGTAACGATTAACGCTCGAACGGATCGTCATCGTTTAAGGCATGCGCCTGGGGCTGATGCTCGATAAAAAGCTCGTAGGCGTTTAAGACCTCTTGCTGAATATAATCCTTGAACTCGGCTGTGATGGGATGCGCCACATCCCGGTAATCGTCTCCTTTGACCTTGCGGGACGGCATCACCACAAAAAGACCCTTAATCCCCTCCAGAACCTTCAGTCCACGCACCACAAAACAACCGTCAAAAGTAATGTTGGCGAAGGCGCATAATTTATTTTCTTTGTTCGCTTGGGGAAAAACGCGAATTTCCGTGATCTTCACTTCTCGACCTCAGCGTC
>JBAXGK010000130.1:0-6040 GCA_037139435.1 Candidatus Omnitrophota bacterium
TGGTTACGGATTCGCAGGCGGTGGATTTCTTCTAAACGAAGAGATCCCGTACGATGCCACCCAGCATCAAGTGCGGCTCAACCTGAACCTTTTGAATTCATTCCATATCGCGCAGGACAACAAGCTCCTGCCGTTCGAATATTCTCCCGACCGGACGAAGGAATTCTGGAAGAAGATCGAGACTTTGCCCCCCACGACACTCTTGCCGCGCGTTGCGATCCATATGGGGTCCGGCTATCCATCCAAACGATGGCCGGCTGAGAATTTCAAGGCGCTTATCCATGAGATCGACAGGCAAGCCCTTGCTCAGATCGTGCTGATCGGCACCCAAGCCGAGAAAGAGGCGACCCCGGACCTTAAACTGAATTCCGAGCGTTTTATCGATCTGCGCGGCAAAACCACTCTTGCGGATCTTCCGGTGCTTTTGGATGTCTGCGATATTTTTATTGGGAACGATTCGGGCCCGGCACATATCGCCGCAGCCCAGGGCCTGGAGATCCTTTTGCTGGTAAGCGGTACAAATGACATCATTCTCTGGCATCCCTGGACCGATAGGCTCAACCTCCTTCAACATCCTGTTCCATGTGCGCCATGCGGACTTGATATCTGCCCGGTAGAAGGACATCCCTGCGTGGAAAACATCACCGTCGATCAGGCCTTGAACGCATTCCTGTCGGTTCTCGGCCGCCTCCAGAAAAAATCTCAGCCATGATTCTCATTAATTTCAAAAATGAACGGCTAATCATGGCAGCCCAAGTCCTCATCCCAAAAAAGATAAAGGACTAGGGGAACTATGACATTACACCGTGTTGGTCTTGATGTCAGGATGCTCCAAAATTCAGGGATCGGGACTTACCTGCGCGGTCTTCTCTCGGGGTTGGAAGTGCTTGGACTGAAACAAGAGCTGGCTCTATTTGGTTCCTCCGGAATGAATGTACCCCTCTTTGGAAAAGAGGGGAAAGGGGAGATTTTGAAAATCCCCCTGGATCCCCCTTTGCGAAAGGGGGATTTGAATTTCACCGCCCCGATCTATTCCGTTCAGGAACAATTCCAGTATCCCGCCAAGCTCAAGCAATGCCGCCTTTGGCACGCGCCGCATTACAACGTCCCTCTCTGGAAAGGGAAGACAAAGCTCGTGGTCACGATCCATGACATTATTCACTGGGTCTTCCGGAAACAATTTTTGTCGCCGCTTCAGACCGCCTATGCCGGTTTTATGCTTAAAAAAGCGATCACCTCCGCCGACCAGATCATCGCTGTGTCCCATTACACAAAAAAAGATCTTGTGGAACATTTCCATGCCCCGGAGCAAAAGATCACCGTGATCCATGAAGGGGTCGACGAAACCTTTAGAGAGCTTCCGCCTGAGGAGCTCCAGCCCGCGTTTGAAAAGATCCGGGCGAAGTACAAGATCCCGCAAGATTTTTTCCTCTATATCGGACTCATCAAGCCGCACAAGAACGTCCTCATGCTCGTGCGGCTTTTCCGGAAACTCAAAGAGCAGGGGAAAGTCCAGGCGTCGCTTGTTCTGATCGGCCGGAAGGACAAGACCTATCCGTCAGGGTACGAGGAGCTCGCCGCTTTGAGTTCTGAAAAAGATATCCACTATTTGCCGATGATCGATCCTCAGGAGCTGAAGATTTTTTATAATCAGGCGCTTGCGCTGGTTCATCCTTCGCTTTACGAGGGGTTCGGCTTGACGCTCCTGGAAGCCATGAGCGTCGGGACGCCGGTGCTGACCACGAACTCTTCTTCGATACCGGAAGTGGTGGGGGATGCAGCCGTGAGAGTCGATGCCACCGATGAGGTCGCCATGATGGACGCCTTGATCCGCTTGGATCAAAACGCGTCTTTAAGAGAATCGCTACGTCTCAAAGGCCTTGAACGGGTCAAGATCTTCAGCTGGAAAGACACCGCCCGAAAAACAGCCGAGGTCTACGAAAAGGTGCTCGCCCGAAAATGAAAACAGCTTTGGTTCATGACTGGCTCATTCATATGCGCGGCGGGGAGAAAGTCCTCGACGCTTTGGCGGAGCTTTATCCGGAGGCCACGCTTTACACGCTTTTCTATGACCGGAAAAAGATAAGTCCGAATCTTTCGCGCTTGAAGATCAAGGCTTCCTTCCTCCAGTATTTTCCTGGCATCAAGTCCTATTATCGATGGCTTCTGCCCCTGTTGCCGTGGGCGATCCGTTCCATGAAAGTCGAGGATGCGGACCTCGTGATTTCAAGTTCCCACTGTGTCGCCAAAGGCATTCGTGTTCCTGACAGCGCCTACCATGTCTGCTACTGCCATACGCCGATGCGCTACCTTTGGGGTTTCCAGGACGTTTATTTCAACCGTTACCTGTCACCCGTCCGGCTTCTCATGAATGCCGTGTTTTACTTCCTTAAAAAATGGGATCGGGGGACTAACGAACGCGTGGACCTTTTTGTCGCGAATTCTGAATATATCAAAGAACGCATCAAAACCGTCTACCAGCGCGACGCGGTGGTCGTCCATCCGCCTCTTGAGACAGGCTTCTTCCTGCCTGAGGGGGCCAAAGAGAATTTTTTTCTTGCAGTTTCACACTTTGTTCCGTATAAAAGACTGGACCTGGTTATCGAAGCTTTTAACAGCCTGGAGCGGCGGCTGGTCGTGATCGGTTCCGGCCCCTTGGAGTCCCAATATCAGAAACTCCGGACGAACGACCAAATCTCCTTTTGGGGTGGCGTGAGCGACGAAGAACTTCGAAAAGCCTATTCGGGAGCGCGGGCGCTGATCTTCCCGACGGAAGAAGACTTCGGGATCGTGCCGATTGAGGCCCAGGCTTGCGGTTGTCCGGTCATTGCATTCCGGAAGGGCGGGGCGCTGGAGACGGTGAAAAGCGGCGTTTTTTTTGATGAGCAGACGGCGGGAGCTATTCGCGAAGCTATTCTGCGATTTGAGGGACAGAGATTCGATCCCAAAGAAGTATCCGAGAAAGTTCAGGGGTTTGGACGGAAACATTTCCTGGAGAATATGAAAAAAGTTATCGCGATCCATTATCCATTAAAGGTAAAGCCCGTATGAGATCCGGTCATCCACGACGGATGGCGGCAGCTGCCATTCTAATTGACACCGCCATGATCATTCTGAGTTTCGTCGCGGCTTATTATATTAGATTTTTGGGCGGCTTGCCCACGCGAGGCGTTCCGCCGCTCTCCGATTACTGGCACGCGCTTTTTGGCATCATTCCGGTCTACCTTTGGCTTTTCCGTGAGGCCGGACTTTATCAGACGTCGCGCCATATGCGCCGGATCGAAGAGATCTTCCTCGTGGGCAAGGTGGTGACCTATGCCGTGATACTCCTGATGGCGCTCACATTCTTTTACCGCCAGTTCTCCTACTCGCGTCTTTATCTCGTCTTTATCTGGATCTTCTCCTGCATTTTTATTAGCGTCGGTCGTTACGCGCTCATTCAGTGGAGTTATTGGCGGCGTGAACAGAAAAAAGATATGATCGAAGTCTTGATCGTCGGATTTAACCGGAATACCCGCGCTCTGATCGAATGGGCCAAGAATAATCCCCATTACGGGCAGCGTCCTGTCGGGATCCTCGCCGCGAGCGTGGACGATATTGGTAAAAATATCGACGGTGTTCCGATCCTGGGGCTCACCGAGCATTGGGAAACCTTCATCCAAAAGCTTCAGCCCGATCAAGTCGTGCTGCTCGATGAAAGTTTTTCTCGGGAAAAGGTCACGGATCTTGTGGCAACTTGTGAAGACGAGTTCATTGATTTCAAAATGGGTGCCGATATCCACGGACTTATCGCCAGCAATGTCGGTGTGGAATACGTCAGCCACATTCCGCTTTTGGGATTTCGCTCACTCCCGCTCGACGATCCGTGGAACCGGTTCCTCAAACGGATCTTTGATTTTGTGGTGGCGGGTCTGATGGCGCTTGCGTTTCTTCCAATCGGGCTGATCGTTGTGATCCTGATCAAGTTGGAAGGGAAAGGGCCCGTTTTTTATTTTCAGGAACGCGTGGGTCGCGACGGAAAGGTTTTCCGGCTTTATAAATTTCGCACCATGAAAGTCGATGCCGAAAAAGAATCGGGGCCTGTCTGGGCGAAGCCTGAGGACGACCGCCGAACGCGCAGCGGAGAATTCCTCC
The DNA here is from genome assembly GCA_037139435.1 of Candidatus Omnitrophota bacterium. Classification (GTDB taxonomy): domain Bacteria; phylum Omnitrophota; class Omnitrophia; order Omnitrophales; family Aquincolibacteriaceae; genus Aquincolibacterium. The sequence goes on from JBAXGK010000130.1 coordinate 4,135, forward strand.
GCCGCTGGAATCTCGATGAGTTCCCGCAACTTTTAAACGTCCTTTCCGGAGAAATGAGTCTTGTCGGCCCCCGGCCGGAGCGCCCGCACTTTGTGGACAAATTCCGCGAAAGCGTGCCGCGTTACATGGCGCGCCACAAAGTGAAAAGCGGCCTCACCGGTTGGGCGCAAGTTCACGGCCTCCGGGGCGACACATCGATCGAAGAGCGCATCAAATACGACCTTTATTACATGGAAAATTGGTCGTTACTCTTGGATGTTGAAATTCTTGTGATGACCATGTTTGCCTTTAAGAACGCGTATTAATAATCGCCCAACGCACGACGCGCAAAGCACAACGATCTCGTTTCGTTGAGCGTTGACCGTTGCGCGTTGCGCCATGAAGTGAAAATGGAGAATTTTAAAATGCCTAGAGCAGCACTCACCGTAGTCGTGATCGCGAAGAATGAAGAAAAGCGCTTGGTCGAATGCCTGAAGAGCGCTGAGTTCGCAGCCGAGATCGTGGTCTTAGACGATATGTCGACCGATCGCACCGTGGAGATCGCCAAACAATTCGGCGCCAAGGTCTTCCAGCGCGCGATGGATATCGAGGGCCGGCACCGAAATTACGCCTACGGCCTCGCGACCCAGCCTTGGGTATTCTCGCTTGATGCCGACGAGCGCATCACCCCCGAGCTCGCGAAGGAACTCGCCCAAGTTGCCGCAAAACCCAATGACCCGCACACCTGCTACTCCATGCCTGTCAAAACCTTCATCGGATCGGACTGGATCAAGGGCGGTGGCTATTACCCGGCGCCAAAAACACGCTTCTTCAAAAAAGGACAATTCAAATACGAAGAAGCCCGCGTCCATCCCAAGATGTTCTACGAAGGCACTTGCGGTTCTTTAAAAGGCGACATCCTGCATTATTCCAGCCCTAGCTGGGAGAACTGGATCTCCAAATTCAACCGCGAAACGGGACTCGAAGCTGAAAAGTGGTTGAAAGACGGCCGCCAAATGGGCCCGTGGCGCGTCTACCGCAAAGCCTGCAGCCGTTTCCTGAAATATTATTTCCAGAAGGACGGAATTGTGAACGGCTACACCGGATTCCTGATGTCCTTTTTTCATTCCGCCTATCAGATCATCGCGTTCGCCAAATACCGCGAACTCAAAAGAGCGCAAGAAAGCGCGCCCAAATAGGAGCGACATGAAAGTCCCGTATTTTGATCTTTCTAGGTCCCATCAGAAATTCGTCGTCCAGGCCCAGGAAGCTTTTGACCGTATCCTGAAAAGCGGTGCCTACATTCTCGGCCCCGCGCTCAAGGACCTCGAAGCCGAGTTCGCGGCCTACATCGGAACTCCGTACGCCCTCGGCGTCGGTTCCGGGACCGATGCCCTGATCTTCGCCCTCAAAGCGGCGGGAATAAAAAAAGGGGACGAAGTGATCGTTCCTTCGTTCACATTCACCGCGACGGCACTCGCCGTGTTGCATGTCGGCGCGACACCGGTCTTTGCCGACGTCGAGGAAAGCACTTTCAATCTCGACCCCGAGTCTGTCCGGAAGGCGCTCAGCCGAAAAACTCGCGCCATGATCCCGGTGCATCTCTTCGGACAATGCGCCAACATGACTGCGCTCATGGCCTTGGCAAAGCAGAAAAGGCTCAAAGTCGTGGAAGACGCCTGCCAGGCCCACGGAGCTCTTTGGAATAAAAAAATGGCCGGCGCATTCGGAAATGCCGGAGCTTTTAGTTTTTATCCGACCAAAAACCTGGGAGGCATCGGCGATGGGGGCATGATCACCACTTCCGATGAAAAGCTTCTGAGGCAATGCATCCAGTTCCGGAATCTCGGGAAAGGCATCGACGACCCCTTTGTCCACGATCAGATCGGCTGGACGAGCCGCCTCGACAGTATCCAGGCCGCGTTCC
>JBAXGK010000131.1:0-5979 GCA_037139435.1 Candidatus Omnitrophota bacterium
CCACCAACACTGCGGCCTCTTAAACCCAAGATTCAACACTTAATACGAAAGAACCGAGAAAAGCTATGAAAAAATCAATAGTTGTTATGTCGTTAACGATATTGCTTGTGATGACATGTTGCGCCTCTCAATTTGTATTTGCGGAGTCATCAGAGGAATACACCGGTATGGATTTATTCAAAGCAGCCGCTAGCGTTATAAAACAATCCCAGGGGGTAGAAATTCCAGCGGAAGAAAGCGTCTTAATGCTCTATTGGTCAGGGTATGTAGTCGGGTTTGATGATGCTTCGGTTGTCACTCATGCAGGAGGGAGAAACAAATTTTTTAATTTGCCAGCTAACGGAGCTAACACGCTACAAGTGATGACAATCGTACATAAGTATTTGAGCGACAACCCCGAAATGCTCAATGAAAGCGCCAGAGTCTGTCTCCTCACAGCCTTGGGGAAAGCATTCCCGGCTGAACGATGATCCGCACATGAATTTATGGATATGACCGAAGAATCCAAATGAGAAGGAATGGGAGGAATTATGAAGAAGCCTGAGGCCAAAATATTATTGGTTCAACTCGTTGCCCTTTCAATGTTTCTAGCGACTAACTTATATGCGGAACCTCCCAAAAATAAGACGGAGACATTAAAGACCTTAGACGAGATTCAGCAGATGTATGCGGATTATAACTATATTGATGATGTATATGACACATTGAAAGATGTAAGGAGATCCATTTCAAATGCTACCGCACAAGCTTCTACCGCATCACAAATGAATCTTAGCCCGGATTCGAAGGCTTACATGGCCGCGGGGTATTCAGAGTCGTTAAAGGGTGAAGTGGACAATCTGGTTTTCATAGAAGCCGAGTTGAATAAAAAAGAGATAACCCCTCGATTACAGGGGGTGCGAAAGATAATCAATGAAATGATCCAGCAAGTTTATGCTGAGTACTCGAATTATAAGGAGGGCATGTGGTGGCTTGCCGCTCGCAAAGATCCGCAGTTAGTTAAAAACCTGATAACAACCGGGAGCGCGAGCAGGGATGGCATAACAGGCACGGATGAGGATATGAAAAAGATAATGAGCAATATCCAAGCGATGGAAAAGAAATTCGAGGAATTGGAGGAGCAACTGCCCAAAGAACAAAAAGCGCTGATTGAGTATCACAAGCAGTTGGTAGGAAAAGTTAAAAAATTTATCATCTGAAAAATCTTCGAGGCACCATGTGGCCGTAGCAACTTGCAATAGATGAGGGAGAATGAATAAAAAAAATTTAAATGTACGATGGTTGGCTTTAATCGGTGGGATAGCGTTGATATGTTGCGGAACAGCTTATGCTGCCGAGAACAGCCCCGACTTCAAAGACTCTGTGGTGAAGGTGTTTGCGTCAACAAGTCCTCCGGATTTCTACCGGCCATGGCAGTCGAAGGGGGCCATGCAAGCAACTGGCTCGGGGGCAGTCATCGAAGGGAACCGTATTCTGACAAATGCGCATGTGGTGAATTATGCTACCTTCATCGAGGTGAAAAAGAGCGGCTCGGATAAGCGGTACAAGGCGGAGGTTGAGGCTATTGGGAACGATTGCGATCTCGCCCTGCTCAAGGTGAACGATCCTGACTTCTTCAAGAATGTCCCGCCCCTTGCGATAGGAAAGCTTCCGGAGCTTCGGGATACCGTTTTGGTGGTGGGATATCCGAAGGGAGGCGAGGAATTATCCGTGACCCAGGGAGTGGTATCCCGCATCGATGCAATTCCTTATAGTCAGAGTAATTTGAATTTTATGGCGGTACAGATTGATGCCGCTGTGAATTCCGGGAACAGCGGCGGTCCGGTGCTTCAAGACGGGCGTTTGGTCGGCATCGCATTCCAGGGGTTAGAAGATTCAGACAATATCGGGTACATGATCCCCGAACCAATCATCAGACATTTTCTGGATGACTTGAAAGATGGGCGCTATGACGGATTCCCGCGAGTAGGGATATTTTGGAACCAAACTACCAATCCTTCGCTTCGGGAGTTTTATGGAATCCAAGCGCAGGATGGCGGGATCATAATCAAGAATGTCATACCATCCCTTTCAGATAAGAATGTTCTGCTTCTGGGAGACATCCTCCTAAAAGAGGACGGTATCCCGATCGGGGCGGATGCTACGGTTCCTTTCAGGAAAAACGCACAGCTTCCGGTCGATTATTGGTTCGATACAAAGCAAGTCGGCGAGACCATCGCGTTTGACATTCTGCGACAAGGTAAGAGCTTGAGGGTCAAGGCTCCAATGTTGCCCGACCAAACTGTGGTCAAGCATGAGAATTACTACAAAGCACCACCCTACTATATTCGCGGCGGGATGGTCTTTACGGTCCTGAATGAAGATCTTCTGAACACGTTGACGGGGAAGGAATTCAAGAACCTCGACATCAGTAATCTGCTTTACTATGCCACGGGTCCCGGGCGCTATGAGGAAGGAACGCGGACAGATGTCGTTGTGTTCCTTTATGCGCTTCCAGATGATGTGAACGCTGGCTATCACGACAGAAGACTTGAAGTGGTGGAGGAAGCCAACGGAGTGAAGACTCGCTCTTTTTTGGATTTTGTCCTTTCCGTTGAACGAAACAATAAGGAATTTGACGTCATTCGCACGGATCAGAAGACGGAACTGGTCTTGAACCGGAAAGCAGCCGCCAATGCGGAGCCGGGGATTCTAGAGAATTACAGAATCCCGGCTACATATTCTGAAGATTTGCAAAAGCAGATAGAGGAACATGTAGAATAGTGCTAGGTAGCAAGAGGACAAGTTAAATTGAGGAAAAAGGTATGAGCGAGGAAAAGGAAGCGATTTCTGAAGATTTGAAAAACGTTTTTGGATTTGGTGCTGGCTCCATTATAGCGCGAGTTGCTTTAGCGGGCTTAAGCGGAATTCCAGGTTGGGGAATCCTTTTTGGAGCTGGAACTACTACATGGTCGGAGACAGATCAGGCACGTTTCAAGAAAGTTTTGAAAACTTGGCTAAAGCTACAAGAAGACGAAATTAAAGAAATAGGTAAAACGCTTGTTGAAGTAATGATGCGCATAGACCAGGCAGATGAGAAGGTTCGAGATCGTATCGAAAGTCAAGAATACCTTTCCCTTATAAAGAAATGCTTTCGGGATTGGACTGCTGCGGAAAGTGAAAAGAAACGTGTCTTGCTTAGGAATTTATTAGCGAACGCCGCGTCGTGCAAGCTGACTTCCGATGATGTTGTGAGACTGTTTATTGAATGGATCGGTCAATATAGTGAAATTCATTTTTCTATTATTGCGTGCGTTCATCAAAACCAAGGTATTACGCGATGGCAAATGTGGCAGAAACTGTAGGGACAGGAGGTTCGAGAGGATTCTGCAGAAGCCGACTTATTTAAGTTAGTTGTTAATAATCTGACCTTAGGTTATGTGGTTAGACAAGAACGAGAAGTTTCTTCGCGAGGTCAATATTATAAAAAACAAAGACCTTCAACTCGTAACACAGGGCCATTTATGGCTTCAGCCTTTGATGATGAAAAGGGATATGAATTAACTTCACTGGGCCGACAATTTGTTCATTACACAATGAATGAACTAGTCCCTAAAATTGCTTATCAAGAGCCGTTAGGGTCACAAAGTCAACAGCCCGGTGTGGATGTGCGGGTGAAGAGATGAATAATTACATGTTTGATACCAATATCTTTAACGAGATTTTAGATGGCAGGCATGACATTGAGAATGTAAAACGATATGGGAAATTCTTTGTAACACATATTCAGTGGGATGAAATCCAGGCAACAAAAAAAATTGAACGACGGAAGGCATTGTCTGAGGTGTTTTGCTCTGTTCAGAGCGAGCACGTGCCAACCGAATCTGCTCTTTGGGACATTTCAAAATGGGGTGCGGCTAAATGGTCAGATGAGAACAAATCGGTGCCGACTGAGTCGTTCGTTTTAGGGACGTCGCGTCTTGGACAGGCCAAGCTCGGTAACGGCGGTCTGTTTGGTCAGCTTTTAATCCTCCTGAATCATCAAAAATCCCAGACGAACGAATTAGATAATAATCGGAAAGACGCTTTGATCGGGGAAACATGTATGAGAAATGGATATGTGCTTGTCAGTAATGACAGGGCTTTACGTGATTCGGTAAACCAGTTACAAGGCAAATCTATTTCTCTCGAGGCTTTTTTTAGATGAATGACCAATATTTTAAATATAAAGATTTGCTGAAGCCTCCAATACGAAGAGCCGCATATAGTGATCGGACCGCATGGCTCATGGCGGAGATGTCTCAACTAGCCTATTTAAAATTCGAAGACAATCCAAGCGAATTACAGACTGCTTTAGCTGAGGCTGATTTCCAAATCGTCGGCCAACCATTCAATCGTTTAGGGACTCAGGCATTTTTAGCCCGAAGAGATTCTGACAAGATGGCGGTGTTATCTTTTCGTGGAACGCAGTTGGAAGGTCTTACGCTGGAGACGCTTTTGGATGTTTGTGCTGACCTGTATGCCACATTTCAAACAGATGAAAAAGGGGTAAAGACTCATAACGGATTTCGATGTGCATTTCAAAAAATCGAAACAAAAGTTATGACAAGCTTGGAAGGATTGAAAGACTATGCAATTTATATTACAGGGCATTCTCTTGGGGGTGCGCTTGCTCTAGTTGCGACCCAAGCAATTAATTCTGATAATTTGGCCGCTTGCTATACCTTTGGAAGCCCCAAGGTTGGCAATGAAGAATTTGACGATGCAATCAAAGTTCCTATTTACAGAATTGTTAATGCCTATGACATGGTTCCCCTTTTGCCATTTACATGGATTTTGAAGCCGATTATTTGGCTTGTGGACAAAAAAGTTTCGAGAGAGAAAATCAAACTATTTTTAAAAGATTTTCAAAAATATCGACATCACGGAGATCAGAGATTTTTGACAAATGCCCCGGAAAGCGAATCGAAGGTTTTGACGGAATATAGCGAGTTATTCAGATCGCTGCAATTGCTGCGCGAATCATTCGTAACATCGAAGGATATTGGGGTTCAGCATCATGATCTGAAACAATATCGCAATAAATTAGCTCAATGGGCTTTAAAGCGAGCGAACGCTTAACGAGTTCACAGTAGACAGCCTATGGCGTCACTTGGTCCAATGAGGTAAGCCGTGATTTCCTCTTCTCGATCCACTTTTTCAGGTCGTTTTCCTTGATCTTATAGAGACTCCCAAGCCGGAAATAGGGAAGGCCATCCGCGAACATCGTTTCGATCGTTGCCCGGCTCACACCCAAATACCGGGAAGCTTCCATCAGGCTCAAGACGCGGTCCTTGGTCGTGACGCTGCCGATCTTATTCACGACCTCTTGCTTCAATTCTGAAAATAGTTTTTCCACTCCCCTAATCGATTCTTTTTGATACTTGAAGTAGGTCTTCATGTCCTCTACCGCCCCGGCCAGAGACTTATTGAGCGTCAAGATGGCATGCTCTTTAAAGAACCGGTCCAGCCGGTCGATGTTGCTCCGGATCTCTTTGACTTCCTTCATGAAGGATGCGCGGTCAATGATGTTCCGGGGCTGTTCGGATAGCTTGTGCTGGGCTTCGCCGAGCTTCTTTTGCAGGGTTTGTTTGAGCCGGATGCGTTCTTTCATTTCCTCGATCTCTTTCCCGAGCTCGGCATTCTTCAGCTCTACCAACTTGGGGTCGTATTTGAAGTCCCTATTAAAACGGTCCATCTCTTCTGCTAACCGCATGGCATTCAGCGCATCATCGACTATCTCCTGAAAACGGTCGGCCTCTTTTATGGATTTGAATTTTCGTCTGAGCTTGATCCCGTTCTGGACCCATACGACGTTAACGCTGCCACTTTCATTGAACGTTATCATTTAACACCTCCATAGTTAATGATTGCGCAATTGGACTGTCGCCCGGGTAGGCCCCCTTGAGGGCAATTGTTAGGATGCAATTTTTTCAAAAAAAGACGATAATAGAAAACACA
>JBAXGK010000132.1:0-5976 GCA_037139435.1 Candidatus Omnitrophota bacterium
CTCCGCCTGTAATGCGCCGGCAGACCGGAACCTGAGGATTCTTAAGGATCAGACCGGACTTCGAAAGAGCCACGGCGTCCCGGAAGGAACACCCCACACTGATCCAGGGAGAGGAGGAAATATAGAACCTTAGAACGGGAGCTTGGGAATCTTTTTTATGCGACTCAAATAGAAGTTCATCCAGAGCCATTTGAAGCGGCATCGGCGCGCTGATTGTCGGCAGGAGACGCCACTTCACAGACAACAGACGACAGACTGCAGACCACAGACTAGAAGCATAGCGCCGTCACTCCACATTCTTATGAACTGCTTCGATAAGCCCGTGCAATGTTTTGGCGGTTTCTTCCCGCAAAACCTCCAGGCCTTTATAGTCTGTTTCCGCCACATAACCTAATTGGCATGATAATTCGATGAGATATCGCGCTTCCGCCAAAGAGGCTTTGGCGATATAAAGAAAATGCAGATAATCTTTTCCTGTCTGCCGGTTCGATCCCTCCACAATATTGCAGGCGACAGAAACTGCTGCGCGACGGACTTGGGACACAAGACCATACAATTCGTTTTTTGGAAAAGACGCTGTGAGCTTGTAAATCTCAACGGCCAATTGATTGGCGAATTGATATGCCTTTATTTTTTTATAATCGCGCATCGGGAGTTCAGTCTGAGGTCTGCAGTCTGCAGTCTGTGGTCGGCAGCATCTTTTCAGCTGCCAAGGCTTTCTCCCGCACTTGATCACGATAAGAGAGAATGGGCTTTCGCGCGGCAAGGACATCATTGGGGCGGCGCACCGGAAGTGTATGCGGAGCATTTTTTACTTTTTCCGGATCGGTTGCAATCTCGAGGGCAATGTCTTTCATCGCCTGAATGAAAAGGTCAAGCGTCTCCCGGGCCTCCGTCTCCGTAGGTTCGATCATGAGAGCCTCAGGCACCACCAACGGGAAATGAACCGTCGGCGCGTGGAATCCATAATCCAAAAGGCGTTTTCCCACATCTCCCGCGTGAACCCCCTGCGCAGAAAAAGATTTGAGAGAGAGAACGAACTCGTGCATACACGGACCGTCGGTCGCGACCTTAAAAGTGTCCTTGAGCATTTCCTTCATGTAATTGGCGTTCAGGATCGCAGCCTCACTCACTTTCCGGAGGCCCTCTTTTCCAAGAGTTTTCAGATACGCATAAGCGCGAACCATCACCCCGACATTCCCGTGAAAAAGTTTCACGCGGCCGATCGACTGCGGACTGCTCGACGCCCACGCATAACCTTTTTTCGTCTGTTCCACAAGCGGGCCGGGAAGGAACGGTATCAAATGTTTCTTCACGCCCACAGGCCCCGAACCGGGGCCACCACCGCCGTGCGGTGTTGAAAAAGTCTTATGCAGATTGATATGGATGATGTCAAAACCCATGTCCCCCGGCCGGGCGATCCCCAAGAGAGGGTTGAGGTTCGCGCCATCGTAATAAAGAAGCCCGCCGCATTGATGCACAAGCCTCGTGATCTCGAGGATATTCTTTTCAAAAAGCCCGAGCGTGTTGGGATTTGTGAGCATCAGACACGCCACATGTTCATCCAAATGCTGTTTCAAATCATCCATGTCCACGCAACCGTGGCTATTGGATTTGATCTCGACCACGTGATAGCCGAAAAGGGCTGCGCTCGCGGGATTGGTCCCGTGACTGGAATCGGGAACAAGCACTTTGGTACGCGTGGGTCCACCCCGGGAAGCGTGGTACGCCCGGACCAGCATCATCCCTGTAAGTTCCCCATGCGCGCCGGCCGCGGGTTGCATCGTAAAACGATCCATCCCCGAGATCTCTTTCAGGCCTTCTTCGAGTTCCCAAAGGATCTGGAACATCCCCTGAGCCGTCGCTTCGACTTGAAGCGGATGGAGAGCCGAAAACTTTTCTTGCCGGGCCGCCCATTCGTTCACCTTGGGATTGTATTTCATGGTGCAGCTCCCCAGCGGATAGAAATGCGTGTCCACGGAGAAATTCTTTCGTGAGAGATTGATAAAGTGCCGAACGATATCAGGCTCACTCATCTCCGGGAATCCGATCGAGGTCTGACGTAAAAGGCCTTTCGGAATATTCTTCAGGGAATCCTCACCCGAGAAACGGTCCTTAGGAAGGCTCACCGCCCTCCGGCCCGGCTTGCTCTTTTCAAAACTGAGACGATCGTCTTGGGAGATCAACATTGGGCCAAGGCCTCCACGAACCGGTCAAGGTCCTCTTTGGATTTTGTTTCCGTGGCACAGACAAGGAACTGATCCTTCAGCTCGGGGTAAAATGTTTCCAGCGCAACGCCCGGAAAAATATCCTGAGCCATCAATTTTTCTTCGATCTTCGCGAATGACTTCTTCGACTTGACCCGGAATTCGTTGAAGATGGGCTGCATCGTATCGACTTCGAAGTTTTTTAAACCTGCGATCTTGTTTCGCAGGTAGTTCGCCCGGTCCCAATTGATCTCCGCGATCTCGTGAATACCTTTTTTCCCGAGAAGCGTCATGTAAGCGCACGCGGCCAAAGCACAAAGCGCCTGATTGCTGCAGATATTAGAACCCGCACGCTCACGCCGAATATGCTGCTCGCGCGCCTGGAGCGTCAGACAGAAAGCCCTCTTCCCGTCCGCGTCCTGGGTCAAACCCGCAAGTCTTCCTGGAATGCGCCGCATCAAAGCCTGAGTGGTCACAAAATAGCCTAGATAAGGACCGCCAAACATCATGGAAAGTCCAAGAGGCTGTCCTTCCCCGGCCGCAATGTCCGCGCCCCATTCCCCGGGCGATTTGAAAAGGCCCAGCGATAAAGGATCCGAGGTAAGGATCATGAGCGAACCATTCGCATGGATCTTTTCACTCACACCTTCAAGATCTTCCACTAGCCCCAAGAAATTCGGCGTCTGAAAGATCACGCCGGCTACGGTGGCATCGAGTTTTGCGACGAATTCCTCGCGATTAAAATTGCCATCTTCGTTAAAACCGAATTCTTCGACCTTGTAAGGAGTCCCGGCAAGATAAGTGCGCATCGTTTCCCGGTAATGCGGATGCACCGAGCGCGCGACGAGAAGCTTCGGACGGTCCGTGTGCTTAAGAGCAACCAGCGCGGCTTCTGCGAGACTCGTCGCGCCGTCATAATGGGAGGCATTGGAAACATCCAGACCCGTCAGTTCCGTCATGAGGCTCTGATATTCATAAATGGCCTGCAAAGTCCCCTGCGAGGCCTCAGGTTGGTATGGCGTGTAGGCCGTGAGAAATTCCTGCCGCCCAACAATTTCAAGAGCCGCGGCGGGAATAAAATGCTCGTAACTTCCAGCGCCAAGGAAGGAAAGGGCATCCTTTGTCGAGGTGTTCTTGCGTCCGAGTTTTGAGATCAGATCCTGAACCTCGGGCTCACTTAGAGAAGACGGAAGCGAGATCTTGGGATCACGAAGCGAGACCGGGATATCCTTGATCAGTTCGTCAAACGAACGGACGCCGATCTCCCCGAGCATGGCTTTTTTTTCTTCTTCCGTGAGCGAAAGGTAGGGCATGAGAACTTTTCTACTTAATGCTTGGGAGCTTGCTGGACAGCTTCATGGTATTGGGCGGCCGTCATGAGACTATTTAGCTCCGAGGGATTGGAAAGTTCCAATTCAAAAATCCAACCGTCCGCGTAAGGGCTATGATTAATGAGGCCGGGATTCGCTTCGAGCGCTTTATTTGCGTCGGTGATCGTGCCGGAGACCGGCGCATAGATGTCGAATGCCGCCTTCACGGATTCAACAACCGCCGCCATCTTAGCCTGCTGGACGGCCTGGCCCGCTTTTGGCAATTCCACGAACACGACGTCCGAGATCTCTTTTTGCGCGTATTCGGTCACGCCGACCTTGACCTTTGTGCCCTGGACCGCGATCCACTCATGGGTTTTTGTATAACGCAAATTTTCAGGAAAATTCATCGATGCCTCCGGTTGAATATGTCAGAAGATTTCAGAAGTGAATGCTGGTGATTCTATCCTTTTCTTTTATAAAAAGGTAGCGAAACCAGAACGGCTTTGACAGGTTTTTCACGAATCATCACATCGATCGCATTCCCCGTCTTCGCTTCAGTTGCCGACACATAAGCCATGCCGATATTCTTGCCCGTCGTCGGAATAAAGCTGCCACTGGTGACCATCCCGATCGTTTTGCCGTTCTTTTGGATCTCAAAACCTTGGCGAGGAATACCGCGCTCGGTCATTTCAAAACCGACTCTTTTTTTCTGGATCCCGGTCGCTTTCTGTTTTTTTAGGATCTCGCTCCCCGGGAACTCATCTTTAGAGAGATCAATCGCCCATTCGAGGTCCGCCTCCAGCGGCGTCAGCTCATCCGTAAGCTCATGCCCATAAAGAGGCATCGCGGCCTCCAGGCGCAGCGTATCACGCGCGCCAAAACCGATCGGCAATAGCCCGTGCCTGGCCCCCACATGAAAGAGCACCTCCCAAACCTGCTTCAGCTTGGTCTTCGGGATCATGATCTCGTAACCATCTTCACCGGTATACCCGGTGCGAGCGATCACGCCTCCTTCGAAATCCTTGTAATGGAAACGGCGGAGGTCTTTATAGAAAGCCCCGAAGCATTCGAGAAGAATCGTCTGACTTAAAGGTCCCTGAAGCGCCAAAAGGCCCATATCATGACTGAGATCCGTAAGGGTCACTCCGGGCGTCACGCGGGCATTGAACCATGCGAAATCTTTTTCAATGTTGCCGGCGTTCACAATGATGAGGAATTTTTGCTCGGACATGCGGTAGACAATAATGTCATCCACCATACCCCCCTGGTCGTTCACAAGTGGCATGTAGATGGCCTGACTCAATTTGATCGGCGTGATGCGGCGCGGAAGATTTTTTTCCAGATAATCCAACGCCCCAGGGCCTTCCACGATGAATTCGCCCATGTGGGAGATATCGAAGATCCCGGCCTTGGTGCGGACAGCAGTATGCTCTTCCATGATGCTGGTATAAAAAAGAGGGACAAGCCATCCCCCGAAATCGCCCATCCGGGCGCCTTTCTGAAGATGCTCTTCGTGCAGCGGAAGCTTCGTCGGTTCTGTTTCTAACGCCATAGTCATATAGGAAAAAGCCGGATTTGAATTAGGAAGTAGGAAGGCCGCATTATAGAACAAGCGTAGAAAAAGAAAAGCCAAATTCGTACGGCGAAAAAGCGTATCCCACAGGGACTGCTTCGCGAGGAGTACGGTGTACAGCGGTAAGTACGGAGCAAGAAGCACGGCGGAAGGCGTAGGGCGTAAAGCAGAGCCTGCATTTATTTTTTCGCCGTACTCCGTGCTCCTTACGCCTTCTCTTTCACGGTCACTTCAAAAAGGGTGCCGCGGACACCGGTAAGTGCGGTGGGCGTGCGAACCTCAAACTTGGAATTGCCTTTCAAAGCTTCCACCTTCACAAGGATCTTCCCGATCGCGAGGTCCAGGATCGTTGTCTTAGCTCCCGTTGAGGAATCACTCTCCGCCTTCTGAATACGGAATAAGCTTCCTTCCTTGATCTCCACACGACCAACCTTACCGCCATCCATCAGGACTTCGACGGAATTTCTCTCAGCCGTCTTCACTTCATCTCCTGGCAGGATCACCATCCCGTCTTTGGCGGACTTCCACTCCCCACCGAGACTTCTCACAAACACTTCTTTCCCCGGGTTCTTCAAAGTACCATAACGAGTCCCATCCTCCGACTGTCGCATCACGATGGGAGTTGCGGACTTGAGAACACGCTGTTCCGGCGCCGGAGCAGCTTCCGGTTCTGCCGTAACTTTCTCCAAGATCTTGCTCAAAGCCTGCTTCATCGCCGGCTCCGCCGGAGAGACTTCAGACTTCAGACTAGAGACATCAGCTACCGCTTTCGCTGCCGTCTGTTGTCCGCCGTCTGAGGTCTGTCGTCTGCGGTCTGTGGTCTTTTTTCTCTTATAAAGAACCCGCATCGAATCTCCCATCCCTAGAAGAGACATGGCGTTTC
>JBAXGK010000133.1:0-5906 GCA_037139435.1 Candidatus Omnitrophota bacterium
ATGAAGGCGGCCGGTGTGGTGGGACTGATGACGCTGATTGGCCGCATTTTGGGGTTGATTCGCGATATTGTGAGCGCCAAAAAATTCGGGACGAGTTGGCAGTATGACGCCTTTCTCTACGCATTCATGCTTCCGAACCTTTTCCGGCGCATCGTCGGCGAAGGCGGGCTCACGAGTGCTTTCATTCCGGTCTATAACGAGATCTCGGCGAAGGTCAGCAAGGAAGAGGCGTTCCGCTTCACCAACATCACGGTTACGTTTCTGGTTTGCGTTCTTTTTGTTTTCGTTCTTGCGGTGGAGGGTTTGCTGGCTTTTCTTCTCTGGATCGGTTTTCGCTCGCCTACTGTAATGCTTACACTTCAGCTTTCCAGAATCCTGTTCCCCTACCTTTGTTTTATCTCGCTTTATGCGATCGGCATGGGGGTTCTGAACAGTCACCGCCACTTTTTTGCGCCCACGCTCGGAGGCCCGATCCTCGACATTATTTGGATCGTGGGAGTGCTTTGGGTTCCTGCGTGGGCCGTTGGCGATTATGGGGAGAGGATCCGATGGCTTTCGTATTTGATCCTCTGCGCCGGTTTTTTACATGTCGCCGTGGAGATTCCGCCGCTTTTGAAGATCGGTTTCCGGTTCCGGTGGATCTGGGATATGGGGTATGAGTGGCTGCAAAAGGTCTGGAAGCTGCTTCTGCCGGTCACTTTGAGCTTTGCGGTCGTGCAGATCAATATCACCGTGGACATGACGCTTGGGATGCTGATCGGCCCGGGTGCGAATTCCAGTCTCTGGTACGGGAACCGTCTGATGCAGTTTCCTCTCGGGATATTTGCTCTCGCGATGGGAACGGCGCTTCTCCCCATGATGAGCCACCAGATCGCGCGCGGAGAGAAAGAAGCTTCCCGGAAAACGCTATCGTTCGCGCTGAGGAGCATCTTTTTTATTATCCTGCCGTCCTCGGTCGGGCTGATCGTTCTTCGCGAACCGATCATACGTGTGCTTTTTGAGCGTGGGGAATTCGACGCGGCCTCTACGGCGCGGTGCGCGGCCGTGCTTCTGGGCTTTACGATCGGCCTTTTTGCGTTCGCGGGGCAGAAGATCATGAATAGCGCCTACTATGCGACTCATGACTCCAAAACTCCGATGAAGACGGCCATCATCTCCCTTTGCTCCAATATTGCCTTAAATCTGATCCTGATGGTGCCTTTTAAAGAAGCGGGGCTTGCGATCGCAACTTCCATTTCCGGGATCTTTCAGTTCGGGCAGCTGATCTATTATTATCCGAAAAAAGTGGGGGAGTTTCCTTTTCGCGAGGTGATCTTCTCTTTTCTGAGGATTCTTTTGGCGTCCGTGGCCATGGGATTTATTTGTTACGGGAGCTGGCAGCTTTTCAAGCTCTGGATTCCCGGGACGGGGACCCGCCTACAGCTCGTGCAGGTGTTCGGCAGCATCCTGATCGCGACGGTTTCGTATTTCGGGCTTTGCTTTGTTTTCCGAGTGCCGGAGGCTAAGGAAGCTCTTGCCTGGTTCCGGAAGAAGCGCAAGCCCGCGTCGGATCCTGCCGAAATGGAAAGATTAATTGATGGAGCGTAGGGCCGTTCTACGCGCAACGGGCAACGCACAACGTCTGGCATTTCGTTGCGCGTTGAGCGTTGTGCGTTGCGCAAGGTGAACGATGTCAGAAACCAAAAAACAAAACGTCACGCTTTGTAATATTGTTGATGCCCTGCCGTTAAGTCCTGGCATTTACCTAATGCGGGATGCAAGGGGAGCGATTCTCTACATCGGTAAGGCAAAGTCCCTCCGAAAAAGGGTGCGTTCGTATTTCAAGGTTCCCGCCCCGATCCCCAAGGTCACAATCCTTATGAACAAAGTCCGAAGGATCGATCACATTGATACTCCGACGGAAGTCGATGCGCTACTCCTCGAGGCGCATCTGATCCACAAGCATCAACCTCGCTACAATCAGGACCTCAAGGACGATAAAAGCTTTCCTCTTCTTAAGATCACACGCGAAAAATTTCCAAGGATCTGCGTCACGCGTCAAAAGATCGATAAGCGTGCGATCTATTACGGCCCCTACACCGACGCGAAGCTTTTGCATCAAGCCGTGAACCTGATCAACGGTCTTTTTCCGATCCGGAAATGTCAGTTGCTTCCTAAAGCGGCGTGTCTTTACCATCATATCGGGCAGTGCCTTGCCCCGTGCATCAAGCCCGAGGTGAAACCGGAATACGACCGCTTGATCAATGAGGTGAAGCGTTTCCTGGGAGGAGGCAAAAAAAGCTTCGCTCAGTATCTCAAAGACAGAATGGAAAAGGCGAGCGGGGAGTTGCGATTCGAGGATGCGCAATTTTTTAAGGAGCAGATCGACGCTCTTTCAAAACTCCGCAAAAAACGTTTTCTTCCTAGAAATCCGGGGCAAGGCATCTCGCTTTCGGCAACGATCGAACTGAAACAGCGGTTGAAGCTGGAGAGGATTCCTGAGCGCATTGTTTGTTTCGATGTCTCGAACGTGCAAGGGGATCAGGCCGTGGCATCGAAAGTGAGTTTTTACCGTGAGCTCCCCGACAAGTTCGGGTACCGGCGCTACAAAATCCGAGGGGTCTCGGGGGTTAATGATTACGCGATGATCGCGGAGGCTTTGACGCGCATGCTTCATGGCATCCAGGAAGGCCGGGAGGATTTTATACCGGATCTGATCATGATCGATGGAGGGAAGGGGCATCTCAATACCGCTGCCAGGGTTCTCGCGAAGGAGGGGATGGCAACGATGGAACTTATTTCCATCGCCAAGCAGTTCGAGTGGCTACATTCCCCGAAGTTCCGAGCTCCGCTTGTCATGGCCTCAGACTCACCTGCGCTCTATCTTTTGAAGAAGGTCCGGGATGAGGCCCACCGGTTCGCGATCACGTATCATCGCAAACTTAAGTCGAAGGCCTTGCGGCGTTCTGCTTTAGACGATATCCCCGGGATTGGCGAGAAGCGTAAACGTATTCTTCTCGGTTATTTCAATTCCATCGAAGAGATACGTTCCTCGAGTATCGAAAAGCTTCAAGCCATTCCCGGCATCGACTCGCAAACTGCTGTAGCTATTCGCACCTATTTTTCCCCCCGTTAGACCGCTAGCATTCGCGCTATATTCTGCTATCTATTGCTAGTCGCATCTTAGGGCAATTTATAACATTTGAAATCAGAGGAAAGCTCGATCCCAGGTCTAAATGGAATCGTTTTATTTGATGGAAAAAAGGTTCGCGTGCCCTTGCGGAAGTCGGATTATGTGTTATCTTTGCATAAGATTTTAGAAATTAAAGAACGGTCGTCCCAATACTCTTCAATTTCGACTTCCTGAAGAGGGAAATCGGGGCGGCCCTAATTGCCATTAGTCAAAAGAAAATTAAAATTACGGCCGAGGCAAATGAACCGAAAAACATCTCTACAAAGAAGTCTATTTCCACGCTTCTCGCTAAAGGCGATCAGCCTGTTTACGGTGATCGTTTTCCTGTGTTCAGACTTCCTTTCTTTCCCAGGCCAGGCTCTGGCCCAAACTTCACCTTCATCCCACATTCTGGGAGGGACTGACGCCGGTCTTCTTGCCTCGGCCTCCGCGATAGGCGGAAAAGTGCAGGAGCTCGTCATCCCTCCCGAACTTGGCTCCATCCAATCTTTCTACCAGGGACACTCCGGAAAGATGACCATTTGTATCCAGGATGCCCATGCTGTTCCGGATGCGCAGAGATCTCTCATGAAACTTATCGAGTATTTCCAATCGAAATATGGGGTTCGCCAAGTCGCGTTGGAAGGGGCAGAAGGGAAGCTCGACCCCGAACTTTTCCGTGATTTCCCGGACAAGGAAAAACTCTCAAAAGTTTTTAATGGTTATCTTGATTCCGGGGAGTTGTCCGGAGCGGCCGCCGCGAGCGTGCTTTTACCAAGGCCGATGGATTATGTGGGCATGGAGGATTGGAATCTCTATCAAGAAGGAGTGACGGCATTTCTCGACGGGCTCGGGAAGCAGGCCGATCTTAAATCTCAGCTTTCAAATCTCAAAGCAGAGCTCCGAAAACTTAAAGACAAATATTACGGTCCGAAAGCCATGGAGTTTGATGCGCGCTATGAATCATGGCGCCAAAAACAAGGGGATCTCGCGGGGTTTCTGAGCTATTTGGCGAAGGTCCCTGGATTGGATAAAAAAAGTTATCCTTCGCTCGATGCCGTGATCCAAGGTTTGCTGAATGAGAACGTGCCGGACAACTCAAAGCTGGATCAAGAGCTCAAGGTTTTTACGGCGAAGGTCCAGGCGGCCCTGAAGGGCAAGACTCTGGAAGGGAAATTGAATGAGCTGCGGCAATCCGTGCAGACAGGGCGCGTCGGAAAAGTGGAATTTGCCTGTGAAGTGAAGAAGCTTGTTCCCGGCAGCGTCTTTGAAGTCTCTCAGGAGCTTCAATCCGCGATCGAGAGTCATGAAAGGATCGTCCGGTTGCAAGGCTCTGAGTTTGTGGCTGAATTTGAGAAGGCGGTCGCAGAGATCAAAGGAAAAATTTCGCACTCTCTTCAGGAAAAAGAGATCCAGAAACTTAGTGAGCAGGTCGGTTTGCTCGAGAAACTTCTGAGCTTTGAGTTGTCGCGAAGTGAGTGGGAGCAACTTCGAGATTCCTCACGTGTTGCACCTGCGACCGAGGAAGATATTCAACGGCTAAAAGAATCGATCGCCTCGGTTTATTCGAAAACAGAGGTTTTTTGGAAATTTTACAAGCTTGCCCTTAAACGCGAGTCTGTCTTTGTTAAAAACATTCGAAAGCTTTTGAGCCGACCGACCACGAACTCAGACTTAAAGTCCGCGGTGGTCGTTATGGGTGGTTTCCATTCTTCCGGAGTTTCCGCCAGGTTAAAGGAACAGGATGTCTCTTATGTTGTCGTTTCGCCCAAGATCAACGAGGTCCCACAGGACGACCGCTATTTGGCTCACATGAAAGGGAAGGTTTCCTGGCGCAAGTATTTCAACCGCAGGAACGGGAAGATCGATCTTTATGACGCATTTGTGCGCGCTACGGTGGAAAAACTTTTAGGAGATGGAAAACTTAATCCTAAGCCCTATAGCCTAAATGCTAAGGAATGGAGAGACGAAGTTATCCGTACGCTTGCCGCCTCCGGCCGCGTTGCGGAACATGCGAAATATACCAACTTTATCGATCAGCAAGCCGTCGAAAATTCCGGTGAGTATCAGGCTCTCAAGGAAAAATGGACGGCCAAACTCGAGCGATTTATCGGAAAGCTTCATTTCCTCGGGAAGAACAACCAGCTTACCCAAACAAGAATTGCGAAACTTCTCTCACAGCCAGCCAACCAGACCCCTTACGCGGCAGCTTCTCTTACTCCCGGAAACCTCCTAAGCGTTAGCTTGGATGGAGCCGGTGTTAGCCGAGCAACGGAAAAGTTGCCTCCCCAAGAGATTTCTATCCCATCTCTTGCAAGGTTGATCCCCTCGGTTCGTTCGGAGGTAATTCCGAATAGAGAGAGCGTGGCGGTAGAAGCTATGGAAGGTGCTGACGCCCAGGGCGGCAAGGCTCGGTCAGAATTGAGACCGTTGTTGAAGAAAATTGTTGCCATTATAGTAGTCGGGGGGCTTCTGGCGGGCGCGGCGTTCCTATCGGATCATTTTCTTAAAATCTTTCTTACGATATTTTTTGTGGTGAATCCCATCGGTTCGGCGGTCACGTTTGTTTCGATGACCGGGGGATTGAAAGATGCGGCGGAGCGGAAAAATCTTTCCAAGAAGTCGCTTGTCGCAGCGACGGCGGTCGGCGCCTTATTCCTTTTTGCAGGGAATCTTCTCTTTGATTTTATGGGGATTACTCTGACAACCTTGATGATCCTTCGGGGTCAGTTCGGCTGGCCGGTCGTGATTTCTG
>JBAXGK010000134.1:0-5888 GCA_037139435.1 Candidatus Omnitrophota bacterium
TTCTGAAGCGCGCCAGCGACCGAAGCTTCCAGCTCCCGGCGCGTGATCGCTTCATCGATTGCCGGAAAAGGACGCGCGAGGTCCTGCCTTATCACAGGGATATGCCCACCCCAAAGGTCTTTGACTTCTTCAAGATAGAACGAGGGAAGCGATTCTTTTCCCTCGAAATCAAGATGGGGGCAGCTTAAATACAACCGTTCCTTCGCGCGTGTGACCGCGACATAAAAAAAGAACCTCTCAATATTCTGCCGGGGCAGGCATTCGGCAAGCGGATGCTCCATGCCTCCATTCATCAACTTCCGCTCCCAATCCGAAAGCAACGGATCTTCGCGAACCTGCATGGGGAAAACTTTCTCGAGAAGGCCCGCCACGAACACGACTTTGTATTCTTTCTGCCGGGCGAGTGAGACGTCATAGACCTGGACGCGGTTTTTGTCGCGCTCGTGGAGCGAATAAACGTCCAATTCCACGAGGCCCAGGAAATGATCGGAAAAACTTTCGAAAGAAATCTCCGGAACCTTTGTTTTCAGGAAATAGCTCTGAATTTCAGCCAGCAGAGCCTCGAATCGTTTGACGCAGGCCGCGTCCCGTCGCGTGAAAGATGTGTAACGATCGCTTACCTCCAGAATTCCGAAAGTGGCATACACGGCCCTTTTGAAGATCCGGATATGATCTTCCGCTGTCTTCGCCGCTCGGAACCAATCCTCAAGTTCCCTAAGCGTCTTAAGCGTTTCTGCTTTTTTTTGATTGAATTCGGCAAGATTGCTGGGCTCTCCGCGCTTCCAATCCGCGAGCCATGCTTCGCGGCCCTGGCTTTTATTTTCTTTTGATGAAGGGTCGTCAGGACCGCCCAAATCTCCATTTTGAGATTGAACGGTATTGGGACGCGCACCGGTCACGCCTTCCAGGAACGATCGCTGTTCAAACTCCGCAAGCCACTCACCGTCTTTGACCGTATCTTGTCCAAAACGACGCGTATACCCGGACTTCAGGAATGCGAAAACGTCTTCCCGCTGCCAGCCATTACGAAAGACGGAAAGAAGCGACGCGACGGCGGCGATCCAGGAAGAGAATTTCAAGCGATCACGTTCGTGAACCTCGGAAGGGATCCCGTAACGCGAAAAAACCGAAGCAATGACCGGTGCGTAATGCCGGATCTGACGGAACAAGACTGCGAAATCGCTGTAGCGGTAATTCCCGGTCGTGTAAAGCTTGTGGATCTGCCGCGCGATGAGCTCGATCTCACCTTCGGTCCCGATCGCATCCAGCATGACGATATCCTGCCCCGGGGGCGGTACCGGCCCGACAACTTTTTGAGCAAAGATGTTTTTTTGAAGGAAGAGAAGTGAGGGCTTTTCGGTGCGGTACGATCGCGATTTTCCCCGCTGGACTTTGAACCCAAGCTTTTCGAGATCCTGCTGTGTCCGGCTCACGGCTTCAAAAGCTTCTTCCCGGCCCTGGCTTTGATCTTCTTTTAATAAACGGCCGTCTTCGCTTGTCAGCGTGATCGTGATGTTCTCCGTAATCGCGGAAAGTTCCCGGAGATATTCCAGCTGCAAATTTGAAAAGTCGAAAAACCCGTCGATCCAGATCGATTTGAATCGCGAGGTCGGAGTTTCCGATTTCTTTTTCCTCTCCCGGAAGATGCGCAATGCATCCTGGCTATCCCGAAGCCCCTGCATTTTCAACCGGGCTTCGTATTGCTCATAAAAATCGGCAAGGGCTTCGTACTTCCCGACATAGGCCGGCTCAAAGCCTTTAAGAGCGTTCATGCGCTCACGAAAGATCTCCGGAGAAACACAGGATTCTTTGAGCTCGGTGATAAACTGCGCCATCAGCCCTAGGAACCCCGGCTGTTCCGAGACTTCGCTAAAATAATCCCACGCATTCTCACGAATAAGATCGCGAATGATCATCGTTCGCGTCAGACTGGAAGCTGAGGGGATATCCGTCACGCGGAAAAGGTCCCCGGCAAGACGGGAGAGCGTCGTGACGCGCTTATGGAAAAATCCTTTAAGGCCCCGTTGGATTAAAAGCGAGACCACGCGTTCGGTATGTTCTGCGGAAGGAACGATAAAAAAAAGATCTTCGGCCAGTGGATCAGCCGCGCCTGAGAGAGCCGCCCCAAAGGAATCGAGAAGCTCGTGCGTCTTCCCGCAACCCGCCGGGCCGATCAGCAATGTCATCGACATTATTGCAGCCCCAAGACTTGAGCCTTGAGCCTTGAGCAGAAAATTTGTTTTTCACTCATGGCCCTGGCCTCATGCCTCATGGCTATTCTTGATAGACCGCGCAGCTATCCTGATTCTCCCAAAGCGTCACCTTGGAGACCGGAAGTTTCATGCGACGGGCTTCACGAAAGATCCACCGGGCAAGCATTTCCGCGGTCGGATTCTCTCCCACAAGCACCACGGGTTCTCCGGCTTTCTTGAGAAGCTTCGTGAGAGGATCTTTACTCCAGAGGATCATTTTGTGGTCAAGATGACAATCGATCCATTCGCCGATCGTTCGTTTGATATCAAAAAAATCCACGACCATGCCCTTGGGGTTGAGCTTGGGACTCGCCATTTCGATCTCCACGCGTGCGCTGTGGCCGTGAAGATGCGAACACTTTCCTTGGTCACCGAGGAGCCGGTGCCCATAATTAAAATAGATCATTTTTGCGACTTTGAACATAGGTTGAACCCTCTAAAATGGTCTCTACCGTGACAACGCGGAGCATTATGGCTGATTTTCTCTTCCAAGTAAACCTTTGCACGGAAGCCCTTTCACATCCTTTCCGTATCGTATAGAATAGCGCCTCTTTAAAAAAAATCGTTCTCATCCCCGAAAGGAAAAGTCATGTCAGAGATCTCGGCCAATGAACTGGAAAAGAAACTTTATATTAACGTGGACGGTCAGCCTTATTTTGTGCTCGATGTCAAATTCGCGGCGCCGACCGCACGAGGGGCTTCCACCATGGTCAAAGCCAGGGTCCGAAATCTCTTAAACGGCGCGGTGCAGGACAAGACTTTCAAGACGAGCGAGAAATTCCAAGTTCCGGACGTGGAAAAAGTGCCCGCGGTTTTCCAATACATCACCGGAACGGAATATCACTTCATGGATAACGTGGCTTATGAGGAATTCTCGCTCATGGCGGAAAAACTCGGGGAACAGAAACTCTATCTGAAGGAGAATCAGGAAGTGCTGGCCTTGAAATTGAACGGTGCCGTGGTTTCGCTGGAGCTCCCGGTGTATGTCGAACTCGCCATTACGGAAACCGACCCCGTCGTCAAAGGGATCTCCGCCTCAGGGCGATCGCTCAAAAAAGCGAAACTCGAAACAGGGTTGGAAGTTCTGGCGCCCCTCTATGCGGAAACCGGAACGATCTTGCGCGTGAATACCGAAACCGGAGAAGTTTCCGGCCGCGCTTAAAGATCAAACCACGACGCCTACTGCGCCATCGACCGGCGCATCATCCATCGGCATATTTTCAGGGGCCCTTTCACCGGGCATATTATCCGAATCCCCCTCAAAAGCCGAAGGATCGGATGCCTCAGTATCATCCTCGCTATACACTTCCGCAAACTCCTCCACGGCATAGAGCGCCGGCGCTCCCGCCAAGACGACGAGAAAAAGAGCTAACAATCCAAAAATCATCTTTTCTTTCACAATATCCTCCTTTGGAAAAATGCGCTATTTATAATTGTTGAACGAACTGATCTCTTTTAAGAGTTTCCTGGCCCTGGGAGCTACCTTATCTTCTGCGGAATAGCCGAGAGCGATCACAATATCGATCTTTTTATCCTTGGAGATCCGGAGCTCTTCCTTCAAAGCCTTTTCATCGAACCAACCCATCCAGCAGCTCCCGATCCCGAGTTCCTGCGCCTGCAGGATCAAATGCTCGCATGCGATCCCTACATCCATCAGATAATATTGTGTGCTTCGGACTTGGGCTCCGATCGCGGCGAGAATTTTCATCTTTTCCGAAACCACCGCCACAAGCACCGGCGCGTCTTGTGCGAATTTGTTCATCGAATAAAGCCCGGAGAAAATCCGCGACGCCACACGCGCCTTGAGCTCCGGCTCATCGATCACGATGAAATGCCATGGCTGGGAATTGCACGCCGAGGGCGCAAGCCTCGCCGCCTCAAGACATTTGAGGATGTCTTCTTTGGCGATGGGCTTGTTCGCATACTGCCGGACACTTCTTCGTTTTTGGATCAGATCGGAAAAATTCATTCGAAGATCACCCGGAAATATCGATGAGTCGCTGGATCACTTCTTCGACCAAGCGGTTGGGGGTAGACGCCCCGGCCGTAATACCCACTTTGATCTCTCCCTCCGGAAGCCAACCTGAAGTCTCAATCGCTTCCTGGGCGCCGATCTTCTTATGCCGGATCTTCTCGCGAGAAAGGATCGAAGATGCATCCTCCACGTGATAGGCCGGACAGAATGCTGAGGCGATCTCCGCCAAGTGACCGGTGTTGCTCGACTTGTATCCCCCGATCACAAGAATCACAGCCATTTTTTTCTCACCCAGTTCACGGATCGCGTCCTGCCGGTCCTGCGTCGCCGAACAGATCGTATCAAAATGACGGAAACGATCCGAGAGTTCGGTCTCCCCGTAACGAGCCCGAAGGGCCTCGCGTAACATTTCTGAGATCTCGATCGATTCGCGTGACAACATGGTCGTCTGGTTCGCAAACCCGATCTTTCCGAGATCCTTATCCGGATCAATACTCGCGGAACAAGCGTCTTTGAATTTTTCGAGGAACGCCGTTCGGTCGCCCTTCCCCGCAATATGGCAGCAGAGCTGCTCCGCCTGTTCTCGATCCTTGACCACCAGATACTTCGTGGCCCGCGAACAGGTGGCGCGCGTCTCTTCGTGGTCGTATTTACCATGGATCACCGACGTGAACCCGTCCTGACTGTAGGATTCCACTCGGCGCCATACGCTCATGACAGACCCACAGGTCGTGTCCACGATCACGCAGCGTTTCTTCTGGAATTCTCGGAGGGCTTCGACCGGCACCCCGAAAGCCGGCATGATCACCACATCTTTTTCGGTGATCTCAGAACGCGAAGCGCTGTCGGTAAGGATCTTCACTCCCATCCCCTGAAGTTCCGCGTTCACTCGAGGATTGTGAATGATCTCATTGGTCAGATAAATGTGCCGGTCCGGAAAACGCGCGCGAGTCTCGTAGGCATATTCCACCGCGCGTTCGACCCCATAACAAAAACCGAATTCTTTCGCGAGATGGATCTCGAGACGCCCGGCCTTCAGAGAAAATCCAGCCGCGCGAACTTTATCAATGAGAGGACTGTGGTAGCTTTGATCGAGTTGATGCTGAACGATCCCTTTGAGCCCGAAACTTGTTCGGAGAGTTTTTACACTTTCAGTCATGGGAGCCCTATCAGGAGGAAGTGATCTTGCGGACCGTGACGCCGGCCTGCTCTAGCAGCTTGAGGGAGATTTCCAGGAACGGATAGTTCCCCTGGAAAACGACTTCGCCGATCCCGGAGTTGATGATCATCTTGGTACACATAAGGCAGGGAGAAAAAGTCGTGTAAAGCGTGGCCCCTTTAACACTCACGCCATGGTACGCGGCTTGTACGATCGCGTTCTCTTCTCCATGCGAGCAGAGACATTCGCCGAGGTCTTTTCCGGAGGCATCGATCGCGCTACAACGAGGACAACCGCCGTCGCTACAGTTCTTGATCCCCCGGGGTGTTCCGTTGTAACCGGTCGAAATAATGCGCTTGTCCTTCACGATCACGGCGGCGATCTTCCGTTTCATGCAGTTGGCGCGCAGGGCCACGACCTTGGCAATATTCATGAAATATTCATCCCAACCCGGACGCGGAGCCTTTTGCGCAAGGTCCAGAAAAACCGCTTTTACCTTCTC
>JBAXGK010000135.1:0-5866 GCA_037139435.1 Candidatus Omnitrophota bacterium
TCTCCCTCATGTCATTCCACCATCTACTTGCCAAGCACAATGAAGTATTTTTATCTATTTCCCGTTCATTGCGTTAGCCGCAAGCCAGAAGAAAAGAAAGAGCTTTACAGGCAAAAGCTTGGATTGTAGTATATTTCTCGAAAATGCTCTCGGAGGACATTTATGAGAAATAGAATACAATACAAGCCGGCGTTGCTTGGCGGTATGGCCAGTAACTTTCTCGCGTTCGTTCAGATGCGCCGGCAGGATGTAGTCAGGTCGGGGGAAATGGCCCCCGTTCTCGGCTTGAACCTTGTCCAGGAGTGCAACCTTTTCCGGCGTCTTACAAAAGCTGGATGGATTGTCCGGCTCCAGCGCGGCCTGTTTCTGGTGCCCAAAGTCCTTCCTGCTGGGGGAAGGTGGAATCCTTCCGAGAGCATTATTCTGCCCGCATTCATGAAAGCCCTCAAGTGCCAGTACCAGATCAGTGGGCCTACCGCGTTCAACAAATACGGGTTTGACGATCAGGTCTCAAACAGCGTTTTTGTCTACAATGATCGTCTTTCAGGAACTCGAAGGATCGGTTCGACGCGGTATACTTTCGTCCGAGTGGCCAGTGCCAGAATTGGAGCAATCGAGAAAGTTAAAACTCCAGACGGTGAGGAGCTGTGTTATTCCTCCAAAGAGAGGGTTCTCGTAGACGCGCTCTATGACTGGTCCCGTTTCAACGGGATTCCAAGAGTATTTGAATGGATCCGTCAGGCATTGAAAAAAGATACCGTGAATGCTATTGCGTTGGCAAGGGTTGCCGTCCAGTTTGGGAATCAATCGACCTTACGCCGTTTAGGTTGGGTACTGGAGAAAGCGGAAGCCTCTCCTGTAGCCACAAAGATCATTAAACAAGCTTTCCGCGGGTCGAATGCTCCGGTTCCCATGGTACCTTCCAAGTCGAGAAAAGGGCCTATCGTCAAAGCCTGGGAAGTGATCGACAATGAGTGAGTTTGTTCCGCGTAATGCTCATCTCGACATTCCCGCTTTCCGTGCGGCGGTAGAACGAACCGCGCACGAGTTTGATTTTCGTCCGATGCTTGTGGAAAAAGATTATTTTTGTTCCCTGATTCTTGAGGCCGTGGCTCCGGTTGAAGCCGCCTGGATCTTCAAGGGTGGAACGTGCTTGAGCAAGATCTATACTGACTTTTATCGGTTGAGTGAGGATCTGGATTTTTGCGTTCCTGTTCAGGCGACGGCAACACGCACCGAACGAAGGCGGTTGATCGACCCAGCCAAGAAGATCGTCGACGCATTGTCGAAACAGATTGCTGGTGTTGAAATCGAGGAGCCGCTCACTGGAAGAAACGTATCGACCCAATATGTCGCTGCAGCTCGTTACAAGTCGGTCATTTCCGGCGATTGGGAAAAGGTCAAGATCGAGATCGCCCTCCGGGAACCACTTTTCCGTCCGGCAGTAACGGGAAACGCTCGCACTTTGGTCCGGAATGTTTTTACCGGCGTGGACCTCGTGCCTCCGTTTTCTCTGCGAGTGATCGACCTAACGGAAGCTCTTTCCGAAAAAGTACGGGCAGCCCTCACAAGACTTGAACCAGCCATCCGGGATTTCTTCGATCTCCAATATGCTCTGGATCATCTCAAGCTACGGCTGGATGAGCCGGATTTCCTGGAGCTTTTAAGGAAAAAATTAGCCATAACCGGCACCGGACCGATCCAGCTGACACAGGAACGCCGCAAGGCATTGGGACAACAGCACCACACGGAACTTGCCGCAGTCCTGCGGTCCAAAGACATCGAGAAATTCGATCTTGAGCGGGTTTGGACGGTTTTGAGCACACTAGCCGAAAAACTCCATGGATAAGACTGTTCGCGACAATAAAAGGATTACGATCATGCAAAAGAAAAGAGATGCAGGCATAGCCGTTCTTTCGAGCCATTGGAAGAAAAAACAGTTTGAGGATGGAATGACCGGCGAGGAAATTCTCGCCGTCCTTCGAAAGCTCAAAATCAATCCCAGTAAGTTTTGGAAAAAGCTTGGAATAAACACCTGCATTGTGGATAAAGAAACTAAAAAGGTTTTGCATTACCACTGCGATATCGAAACAGCACTTATATGTTGCATTGAGAATAGAGAAAAGCATCTCGGGGAATGGGACTGATCTGAAATGCATTGAGCCTTTGTGGAGCCGAGACCGGCATTGTCGAAGCGGCGATCAACCAACTTCACCTTGCCGACTAGGATTAATCTATGAAACGAGAGTATTACTCGGATTCGACCGCTAACTTCCTTTCATCCTCTACAGATGAAATCCTCGGAAAATTGGCCTTAAACAATGAATTCGCTCTTGAACAAACCCAGCGCAACGCATGGGTCGAAGAAATCAACATTCTTCGCGAAATTCTGATTACTCACCCTCGTGGAACAATTTATTTTGAATATTCCATTCCTCGAATGGGACAGCGGATCGATGTCGTACTTCTCATCGGGTCCGTGATTTTCGTGCTTGAGTTTAAAGTTGGGGAAAAAGACTTTACGGCGAATGCCATCGATCAGGTGTTCGACTACGCTTTAGACCTGAAGAATTTTCATAAAACAAGCCACGAGCGCTTTATCGCCCCGGTTCTAATTGCTACTGAAGCAAAGGATGTCCAACCGTTTGTCGCCGTGACTCCCCAAAACGATAAAACCCTAATTCCCATAAGGACTAATACGACACTGCTTCCCAAGGTGATCGAAGATGTTTTGGCGTTTGCTGATGGCTCAGCTATTGAGCGATCGCAGTGGGAATGCGGGCGGTATTGCCCAACCCCGACCATTATGGAAGCGGCGATGGCTCTGTACAGTGGCCATTCAGTTGAAGAGATCTCAAGAAGTGATGCGAGCGCGATCAATTTGAGCCAAACTTCTGAGGCTGTCTCTGAAATCATTCGCTTATCCAAGGAGCGATCTTATAAATCTATTTGTTTTGTGACCGGGGTACCAGGAGCAGGGAAAACGTTGGTGGGACTTAATATTGCAACCACACATATTGATAAATCAAACGACATGTACAGTGTTTTTCTTTCCGGGAATGGGCCTCTCGTTGCAATTCTTCGCGAGGCTTTGACGCGTGATAAGGTTCGAAGGATCAAGGCTCGTGGGGGGAAAGCTAAGAAGGGCGAAACCATGAGTGAGGTGAAGGTCTTCATCCAGAATGTTCATCACTTTCGCGACGAGTGTCTTGTTGATTTGAAGTCCCCGCCCATTGAACACGTGGCATTGTTTGATGAAGCTCAGCGAGCGTGGGATCTGAAGCAAACATCAAATTTCATGAGCCGGAAAAAGAAAAAGCCTGGTTTCAATCAGTCGGAACCGGAATTTCTCATCTCCTGCCTTGATCGCCACACCGATTGGGCGGTTGTCGTTTGTCTTGTCGGCGGGGGTCAGGAGATCAATACGGGCGAAGCCGGTATTAGTGAGTGGATCGAGTCATTGATGCGGTCATTTCCCGAGTGGCGTGTTTATATTTCCCCGCAGCTTACCGACAGCGAATATGGCGCTGGTGAAGTGTTGAAACAGTTACAGTCACACCGGCATGTGACCTATAAGAACGAGCTTCACCTTTCTGTATCGATGCGCTCGTTCCGGGCGGAGCATGTATCGCAATTAGTAAAGCAGCTGCTGGACTTGGATGTTAATGGTGCCCGGCTAACCTTTGAAAAGGTGAAAGGCAAATATCCGATTGTCATTACGCGCGATCTCCTTAAGGCTAAGCAGTGGCTGAGGAAACAAGCTCGCGGTTCAGAGCGGTATGGCATCGTTGTTTCTTCGCAGGCGGAGCGCCTCAAGCCTCACGCGATCGACGTAAAGTCGCCCATGGACCCCATTCATTGGTTTCTTGACGGTAAAGAAGATGTGCGATCTTCCTATTACCTCGAAGATGTGGCTACGGAATTCCATGTCCAAGGGTTGGAACTCGATTGGGCATGTGTGACATGGGATGCAGACTTTCGTTATTCTCCGGCGGGGTGGGACCATCGGTCTTTTTGTGGGTCTCGGTGGAATTATATCAAAAAAGAAGAACGGCAAAAGTATCTCAAGAATGCCTATCGTGTTCTCTTGACCCGGGCTCGTCAGGGTATGGTAATCGTTGTGCCTGCTGGAGATCCTGAAGACCCAACGTGCAACGCAAAATTTTATGATCCAACCTTCGAGTATCTAAAAGAAATTGGTTTTGATGTGATTTGATAGCACGTGTCTGTGGAAAGCCATAAAGTCTCAGCCTGGAGGTAAGATGGCCAGAAGTTTTAAGGAAATTCTAAGACTCGCCAAAGAGGCGGCGAAATTTGCGCTTGATGAGGATGAAGGCTATGACCGGATGCGGTTTCTTGCGCTTGAAGAAGGAATGAAACGCGAGACGCTAGAATATTATGCGAATGCCTATCAGGCGGCCGGTGAATCGGGGGTGCGTGCGCTTTCTTACAAGAAACGGATGCCGGATAGCATCCGGGCCGAAGCCGTTAAGGCCGTGAATGAATTTCTCCTTCGCCGCCTTCCCAAAAATCTCCCTGTCGGCGCAATTTGGTTCCAATCCGTTGCTAGGGAAAACCACATTACCGCATTTGAAAAGCGGCCTTTGTTCGGCGACCCCAAAAAGTCATCGGCTCTCGAAATATTTCAGATTCGGTATACAGATTACGACCAGCGGTGGCACCTTTACTGGAAACGCGCCTCGGGGAAATGGTGGCCTTACATTGGCAAAAAAGAAGTAAAATCCGTTGAAGATTGCCTCCGCGAGGTAGGGAGCGATGATTCAGGATGCTTTTGGGGATAATCTTGGGGTATGGAGCTGTATTCGAGTGATGCGAGGTTTGTAGGCTAGCAAGAGGGTTGTAGAAATATCGCGACCCATAAATGTTAGGGCTTAAATGACCGATTCCGATCCCAATTACATTGTTCATGATTTTGGCGAGCTGCTGGAATACGCCGCTGAGAAGAAACCGGCTTTGACGCCGTCTCAAGGGCTGATCCCGCTGAAGCATGTCCGGGCGATGATGGATGGATTTCTGGTTAAAGAGCCCCATGAGCATGTTTGGGGCGACTCGATTTTTAAAAAGCGGGATGAAATGGAATATGAGCGGTTTTATTTTCTGGATCTTCTGGCGGTGGGCGGTGAATTCCTGAAAATCACGGGCAGGAATACGCTTGTCAAGGGACCGGGATGGAAGATTTTTTTTACTGTCCGCCCGGACGAACGCGGGTTTCTGATGTTCCATTCCTTTCGATACAATTTTTCCATGGACGGATGGTTATCAAAAGACGCTGATTTTGGCGAGCAACTGGAGGAAAAGTCCGCGAGTATCTGGCAGAAGATGCTGCCGTGGTGTAATGGTGAGACTATCGAATGGCAGCCCTGGGCAGAAGAACTTCTCCTAAGCTGTGACCTCCGCTGGAATTCACCCGACCAGAGCTTCGCAAAAGATCTTGCCGTTTCGTCCCTGGACCACTGTCTTATAAAACCTCTCGAATACTTCGGATTGGTTATTACGGACAGAAGCGAGGGAAAGTTTTCCAGGTTGAAGTCTGTTCGATTGAATTCAGCCGGTTGCGTATATTTCAGAAGGCTGATGACGAAATCCGGCCAGTTTGTCACCGCCCTACCTCCTTTCTCTTTTAATTAATTTTACACGGTTATTTTCCAAGTTCGACGGTTTCAAACTTCAAATTCTCCTCGGTCCAGTATTTGGCGAAATGTTCCCCCGCTACCAATTGTGAACATTGAAGCCCTCGGGAGTTAATCTCGGTGGATTCTTTGTTTTTCAGACCCTCAAAATAGGGGGTGTTAGCACTTTTGGGTTTAGGATTTACCTAATCCCATCCTTCGGGGTAGCCGATAAC
>JBAXGK010000136.1:0-5857 GCA_037139435.1 Candidatus Omnitrophota bacterium
AACAACCATTCCACTTCCCTTCTTGATCTCAATCAATCCCCTGGCGCTAAGACGTCTTAGTGCTTCGCGCAAAGCAGTTCTGCTTACAGCAAACATTTCGCAAAGCTCCCGTTCGGGTGGCAGTTCGCGTCCGGACAACTGATCTTCGAGGTACTCGTCGAGACTCTTCTGCTGAACGGGTGTCGCTTCGTAAAACTCCTGATTGGGGTCGTACTCACTGCCGTTGCGCGTTCCGTCGAGATCGAAGCCGTCTTCGACGTAGGCCTCCCAATCGATCTCTTCGGGGGTGTCATCGTCGCCGGTGATGGGCTCATCAAGGGTGGGCTCTTCATGCAGGGCTCAAAAAAGCGATTCGAAGATGAACCCGCTAGCCTTTACCGATTTTGTTGCGCAGATGGCATCCGGCACGACTTCTTTGGCCGAGGTGTCAAAAGCCATGGGGCTTGATGCGATTGATTTTATTACGCTTTCCGGGCTCCAGAACGCCAATCTGTTCGAACTCGATTATTTCGGCCGTTTTAACAGCATTTTTGAAGAAAAACTTGGCGTGAAACTAGATCGGCTGGATCTCACGACGGATCAGTCGGTGCTTGCTATGGCGAAGCAGAACGGTGTCTCTGCGACCCGTCTGTTGCAGATGCTCCGTAACGGGGAGAGCGTTAGTTCATTGTCTCAGGTGTTTGCGTTCAGTATGGATGCGCAGAAGTTGAGTGAACGCGTATTTGTCGGAAAGCAGATCACGCCCGAGATGCTCGAAATGGGCCTTCAAGAAGTGGCCACTCAGCTTGGGTATAAAACAGTGGAGGGCATGCTTTCTGCGATCTTGTCCTCGGTGAGCATTATGGAACTTCAGCAGACCCCGGCATTCCAGAGCAGTCGCATGCGGGATTTTGTTGTCGATAAGAGCTTCAAGAATCAAGCGGAGGCGCAGGCTTTTTGGACGAGCTTTACTGAAAATCGCCTGAAAGAGGTTCGGCAAATGAGGACAGAGACCCAGAACCGTATCGATTTCCTCAGAAATGAAAGCGCTCTTTACAAAAACGAGATCGCGGCATTGGAAGTGCGCCTTACGACCGTGGACGCTGACATCGCGAATCTTGAGGCAGGCGTTCAAACAGCAGCGCGGGCGGGCGTGACGCCTACGACTGTGGGGGCTCTCTTTTCTGATTTCATGGTCCTTTCGAATAAGATCGACGTGAATCTCGGCGGTGTTTTTGAAACCGTTTGTCAATATCTTGAGGTGGGTAAGAGGGATGAGGGGAAGGCGGCGGAACAATATACCCCCGAGCAGAAACGCCAATATCGCGAAGATGCGCGTTTGGGAGAGACTAAAAAATATGACCTTGCAAAAGCAAAGGCCATAAAGGATGGGCACAAGAGGACCCAAGATCTCCTTCGGGCCGTTGGCCTCGAGATGGTTGAGGTTGGGGCCGGCGTCGCGCGGTTTGAAGCGGGAGGTGTTCGTGAAGAGAATATGGTTCTCCGCCGTGTTCGCGCTACAAGCACGAATGCGAACGCAATCGCTATTCAGGATATGATCAATTCAGCGCTGGATCTTTTCTATGTCCATCACGGCTATGATGCGGGAGAGCGGTTCGGTATCCAGCAGGTCGATGTCATTATCAATATGGCATTGGGCTCGAGGATATTCCATAAAGTGACGGCGGGCGGCGGAAAAAACACTGTTATTTCTCCGATCGCTATGATGATTAGCCGGATGGTCAATAAGAAGGGTGATGCTTTCGTCCAATGGGTCAAGCAGAGCCTGAGTAGCGTTAATCCGCAATTCATGTCTTCCAAGAAATCGGTGCTTGTGCTTCATAACGTTCCGCTTTACGAAGAAGCGGAACGGCTCTATGCGTCAAAATTGGCGGATGTCCAGACAGCTCTCCAAATGTATTTTGCCGAAATGGGAATATCCGTATCGTTTTTGAAAGAGTATAGCTTGCGTCAGGTGAGGGACAGTGCTGAGTCGATCCAGGCTATTGCTGAGAGAGGAACGGATGAGCAAAAACGGAAGACGGTCATTCAGCAGATGCAGGATGCGGAGATCATCATTGCGGAAGGGAAGGCGCTTGATTTCTTGAATAATGACAAGCGCGACTCAAAGAACCGCACCGAACTTTTACGAGAGGTCCAGCGTCAGGCAGAGGCAAGCCCGCTGACGGATGCTCAGAAGACGCAGCGTCTTGAAACGGCACTTCTCCGGGAGCGTCTGACCTTGCAATTATGGAATGCCGTGTTTATGAATAACCGGTTTATTTTTGACGAGGCTGATACGTCGCTTCAGGAGAACGGTGTCCAGAAAACAGGATCCAATGATCAGTCGCTCACCAGCGTTCAAGTGGAGGTCCCGGATTGGGTCGATCAAGCTATTGCGGAAGTTCTCTCAGGAGAGGGTGAAATGAAAGGTGAGGCTCGTCTTGCTGCAGAGCGCAACCTGCTTGTTCTCAAGATCCGATATGCGCATGGGGTTGAAGAAACGATCTCTTGGAAAGAATGGAAGGACCGACCCAGTGCAGACCAGATCATGACCCAAGTGGCCGAAGAGAATCCAGGAAAGAGCGCTAATGAGATCGCAACACTTCAGGCAGATGCCTTAGTCAAAGCGGAAGCGACCCGAGGGAGCCGCGGTACGATCATTGATGCAAGGATTGATATTCCTTCATGGGACAAATTGCAGCAGGATCCCCAGATCGCGCAGCTTGTCGAGAAAAAACAGTGGGGCAAGGTTGAGGAAGCGATTGGGAACTTCGAATATCGTGGCAAAAAGTTGAGCGAACACAAGAGCTTCAAGATCCTTCAGAAGGTCGCCGCGCGGCTTGGCGGCAAGGCCAATGTGGCATGGCTCATGATGTCTGACGAGCAATTCAAGGAATTGAGGGGATGGAAAGGTATTTCGGGAGGCACCTATGAGACCGTGCGACAAGCCCGTGCTTCGCTGGTGGGCCGTGCGAATGCCCTGAAACAGTTCGATGGCCAAGACGTGACGCTCTATGCGGAGATCGTTGCGATTCCGGGATATGAAAATAACCTTATTGCACTCGGCGAAGGTTTGAAGGAAGATGCCCGCCAGGTGCTGGTGAATATGGCGCGGATCTATCGAATGGCGGGAGTGCCATTTACCCGCGAGGCGATCCGCAATCTCGTAACGAATTTTGAAATGTCGGAGTCCGTCTTGCGGAAAATGGCAAGCGATGCCAACTTACAGGCATCGGGGGAGAAGCTGAATAAGCATGCGCGTCAGTTGATTCAAGCCGGCAAGCTTGCCAGTCTCGAGTTCTTCTATCTCCAGGACACCGTGAAAGTCATGGCGGGGGATGCCGTAGCGCCGAGACTTCAGCAGAGCGATCCTTATCTCTCGGCCCACACTCAGTTGGTTTTCCAGAGATTCTATGCCGAGGCGACCCCCCAAGCCTTCTTAGGGACGGATGTTTCGAAACTTGAGCAGAATCTCAAGAATTCCGAAGGTCGTTTAAGCGTTTTGCGAAACACCAAGGTCTCGCGGGATTCGGTCCGCGCATCCCGTGGGGACATGATCCGTCAGATCGTTCGCGAAGGAAATGGTTCCGATCTGCAAGGTATGAGCGGCACGCTTGAGCATGTGGAGTTTCCGCTCTTAGTGACTTATGGTGTTCAAGTTGAAAAGTATGTCGACGAAGCGCATCGCTTCTTTGAACAAAGCGGAATCCGTTCTCTTTATGATCATCCTGTAACTACGGTCTCGAGTATTGATGGAGTTGTGAAGCAGGCGAGCGGAAGGCGACAGCATCTTTACATCATGAATGGTATGAAAAATGAAGACGTGGAACCCATTATTCAAAGTCTGCGTCAAAAGCTCTTAAATGCGGAAGCTGCGGCCGATCGTTATGATGAATTCATTGTGAAGAATACGGACGAAGGTTGGCTCCTTTATACGAAGGGCAGCGAATCGCCGACTTACATTGCGGACGTTGCAGAATATCTGAAAGGCGTCAAAGATTCAAAGCGCGTGGCCTTCTTCTTTACCATGGGTGCGACCCGCGGCGTGGACGTCATCATGCCGCCCAATGCTGAAATGCTAGCTTTGTTGAATAGCAAAACCACAGGGTACGATGCCACTCAGCTTTTCAGTCGCGATCGTGGCGTAAGAACAAAGGGGAGCGATTTCGTCTATGCGCGGTCCCGGATGCTTGCCGATGCGTTCCGCAAAGGACTGATACCTTCCGATGTGTTGGAGATGGCTTTGCAGATCGACATGGAGCGGGATGCGAACAAGAAAGCCGAATTGATCATCCAGTTTGGAAAGCAGCTCGGAGAAGCTGGGTTTGAAATTGATGGGCAAACGACATCGTTTGCCGCGATCCTTGATCAGTTCACCTATTCTCAGTTTGAAACAATGCTAGCCGGGAATGTTATACAAAACAGCGAAGTATTCCATCCGATGCGGGTCTTTATGGTCGATTCGATCCGGGGTCCTCCGAATCCGTACACGGCAAAGGAGTTGATCGAAGGCTTAAAGAGAAACGATGTTATTGCGGGAGAGGATCAGCTTTATCGGGCTATTACGGAGGATATCAGTGGCAAGCTCGTGGATTTCCTCGAAATGCTACGCGAGCAGTCGGAAGGCAATGATAATGATCAGATCATCTTGCGTGGTTTTAAATATGATTTCCAGAATCATCACGGAATCCAAAGCGATCCCAATCTTGGTGGAACTCAATCCGGGACTCGTGGCATCGAAGCGGCGCGTCAGCAAGTCCTAAGCTTCCTCGAACGGCTGGCGGGGAATGGTCGGGTGGCGCCGTCAGCGGAATTTACAAAATTATCCGCGGGACTTCAGACTGAAATCCGTAATGAGATCGAAGCTCTGAAGAACACGCCGATCAGCCTGTTGGGCCGGAAGTCTGAGCGCACTCAAAATCAAACGACACGTCAAAAAGGTACGACGGCTGCCAATCGTCCTTCCGAAGTCATAGCCCTTATCTCGCAACTCGTCTCACGCGAGGATCTTCCAACGATCGCTCCGACCGCTGCCGCGGCGGGGGTGCAAGCCCAGGAGCTTCAGACTGCGCGGGTTGCATTGAATGAGGGAAATGGCGTTCAAAAGCAGGATGTGCAAGGAAGTCGAGTAAGCGCGCAGACGGAGCAGACAATCATTCGCAATGCTGAAAATCGCGGTTTAACCAAAGGTAAGAAATTTACGGATGGTGCTACGGATTATGTCCAGGCAGTACTCTCGCTCATTCGCGGTGCTCACAAAGGAACTCCGGAGCAGCAACGCGCAAAGATCGAGCAGTTGCGAGCTCTCCGACAATTTTTCCCCAACGTTCATATTCCCGACAGCCCAGATGATGAAGAGGGCTGGATCCTGTGCCTGGAAAGTCTGATCGACTCGGGTGTCTTGCCGGCCCAGCATCTTAACGCAAAAACGTTCGATCTTTTGATGGGTACGGCAGATATGCTATCTCTTGCCGGTCCTTCCGTTGTTCCAGTCCAGGCGGTTCTGAATGCAATGCATCGTGACACGCCGGACGTCGAACTGGCGAAGATCGTTCTCGGAAAAGTGGAAGGGGACGCTTATCAGGCATTATCGGGTCTTATGAGCGACCGGATCCGGAAGTCTGACGAAAAAGAGGCGGACGCAATCAGAGAGGCGCAATTCTCATTCCGTGAGCAAAAGGTAGAAGAAGATCTTCTGAATTTGAGGTTGGATGGAGTGGGAGCATTCCGGGTGAGGCTCTTTGGAAAGGATCTTTTGAAATCTGATGGAAGCATTTATCGTAATCTCACTCGGCCGGGGCGAGAAAAAATGGTTCTGCAGCTCGACAAGGGATTGAATGTGACGCGTATTGTCCTCAGAAAAATATTTGCACCG
>JBAXGK010000137.1:0-5828 GCA_037139435.1 Candidatus Omnitrophota bacterium
GCACACCTTCCTGATTGAGTTCGTGGGGTTTTGTGGTATTATGCCCGCCTTCTTTCCCCCTGTCATTCCCGCAAGCTTTTGGCGGGAATCCAGAGTAAAAATGGATCCCCGATAAAGGCATTCGGGGATGACATGCTTGAGGGGTATATTCAATAAGGATAACCATGATCTCAGCGAACGGTGTTACTTTACAATACGGGAAACGCGTGCTTTTCGAGAACGTGAATATCATGTTCTCGCCCGGGAATTGCTATGGCCTGATCGGGGCGAACGGGTCGGGGAAGTCCACGTTTATGAAGATCCTTGCGGGTCTTCTCGAGCCTAACGCCGGTGCCGTGGCCGTTGGAAAAAAAGAGCGGATCTCCTTCCTGAAGCAAGACCAGTTTGCGTACGACGAGTACACGGTGTTGACGACTGTCATCATGGGTCACGAGCGGCTTTATAATATCATCAAGGGAAAAGACGCGATCTACGCGAAGCCCGATTTCTCGGACGCGGACGGGATCCGCACCGCGGAGCTGGAGCATGAATTCGCGGATATGAGCGGCTGGGATGCCGAGCCCGAGGCCGCGAAACTTCTGAGCGATCTCGGAATTCCGGATCGGATGCATCAAATCCCCATGAAGCAGCTGGAGGCGAGCGAGAAAGTGCGTGTGCTCCTGGCCCAGGCCCTTTTCGGAAATCCCGATGTCCTGCTTCTCGACGAACCGACGAACCACCTCGATGTCGAGACCTGTATGTGGCTTGAGGATTTCCTTTATGAATTCAAAAATACGGCGATTGTCGTGTCGCATGACCGGCATTTTCTCGACCGGGTCTGTACGCATATCGCGGATATCGATTACGGTAAGATCCAGCTTTTTACCGGGAACTTTTCTTTCTGGTCCGAATCCAGCCAGCTCGCGCTCCGTCAGAAGAACGAAGCGAATAAGGATACCGAAGCCCGGCGCAAGGAATTGCAGGCGTTTATCGCGCGATTCAGTGCGAACGCGTCCAAAGCGCGTCAGGCCACATCACGCCGAAAACTGCTGGAAAAGCTGACGCTCGAGGATATCAAACCGTCTTCCCGAAAATACCCTTACGTGGCGTTCAAATTCGAGAAGGATTCCGGGAACGACCTTCTGGAAATTGAAGCACTGGAGAAGTCGATTGAAGGGGAGGTGCAGTTCACCGGCCTCAATCTCCGGATCGATAAAGGCGACAAGATAGCATTCCTTGGACCTCTTGATCGCGTTAAGACCACGCTTTTTCAGGTGTTGATGGGCGAGCTTGCAGCGGATAAAGGAACCTTCAAGTGGGGAGCATCCACCTCCCGTGCCTATTATCCGAAAGAGAACGGAAAACATTTTGAAACGGACCTGAGCCTCGTTGATTGGCTCCGCCAGTTCTCGAAGGAGACGGACGAGAATTTTATTCGCGGTTTCCTTGGGCGCATGCTTTTCTCAGGGGAAGAGTCGCTTAAGAAAGCCTCGGTGCTTTCCGGAGGCGAACGGGTGCGATGCATGCTTTCTCGCATGATGCTCGTCGGGGCCAACGTAGTCATCCTGGACGAACCGACGAACCACCTGGATCTGGAATCCATCACCTCACTCAACAAAGGCCTCGAGGCTTTCAACGGCACCGTGCTTTTTTCTTCGCATGACCATCAATTCGTCCAGACCGTGGCCAATCGCATTATTGAATTGACTCCGCGCGGCATGATCGATCGCCGGGATATCACCTTGGACGATTACCTCGCCAATCCCGAGCTCAAAGCCAAGCGCGCCGCTCTTTACGCCAAGTCTTGACCCGAATTCAAAACCTGGCTTTGATACGGCCACGCAAGTAGGATGTAATATCGGCCAATAAAGAAAGCTCCCCGCTAATTTTAGAATAACGCGAATGGCGTTAATAAACCGGATGTCGTCTGTCTTTCTGATCCCCGAAACTCGCCTAGTCAGTCCTCCTCGGCAGGGTTATAATCACCCCGTCTTTGAACCGTATCGAACAAAGTCTGACGACAAGCCCTTTTGCGCAAAGCACGAAGGAGCCGTAAAGTATGCCTAAGAAAATAATCACCGCGGTGTTCGTTGCCTTCTGGATCATTCCCTCGGTCACTTTCGCCTCCGGGTTAAAGAACCCAAATGAAAAAACGGAATTTATTGATAAAGAGAATTTCCGGGATAATCCAAGAGAAAAGACCCCCGAAAACGCCGGGAGCGCGGATAATAATTATTGCGACGGGCTGTATGATGGAATTATGTCCAAGGTGGGGAAAGATCTTAAGGCTTGCGTTCAGGATCTTGATTATTCTTCCGATTGCGTCTTGCCTGACGGTGCCAAGACTCCTTATAGTAAAATAAATGTCGCGATCATTTTGGATTCTTCAGGGTCCATGGGCGGAACTGTTTCCGGCCGGAAGAAAAGCGAGGTCGCAAAAAAGGCGATCATAGATTTCGTTTCTTCTTTGCCTAAAGAGATCAATGTCAGCCTGATCGTTTTTGGCCACAAAGGCTCTGACTCTGCGGAGGGCAGGGCGCTTTCTTGCAGCGGGGTGGAAACCCTATACCCTCTTTCTCCTTTAAATGCCGAAGACTTTATTTCTAAGGCCGGTTCATTTTCTCCCTTTGGCATGACTCCGTTGGCTTTGGCGATAAAAAAAGCTGAGGCGGTGTTTCAGGCAGGCGGAACAGGGAATAAAAATATCATTTATGTCGTGTCGGATGGGCTTGAAACATGCGGCGGTGATCCGGCGGGAATTGCCAGGGAAGTCAATACGTCCGCCACGAAGGTGGAAGTTAACATTATTGGTTTTACGGTCAATAACGTTGAACAGGCAAAGTTGAAAGAGGCGGCAGAGAGTGGCGGTGGTAAATTTTACCTTGCGAATAACAGCGCCGAGCTGAACAAGACGTTCAGAGATAATGAGATGTATCTGCGGAGGTATTTAATGTGCAGCAACATTGCGATGGGGAAGTTGGCTATTGAATCCGGCTCTGTGTCCGGGAAAACCAATATTTGTTTTTCCGTGGGGGTTTCTAGTGAATTGATGAATTTTGGCGTTGAGGAGCGCAAATTAAGCGGCGATGATTCAGCCCGGTGTCATGTGAGATTAGCCGAAAGGTTGGCGGAGAGACATCGAGTGGTGCATGAAATGCAGGACGCTTTAAATAATAAAAACCAGGCTTCTTTTAACAAAGCTCTTCAGGAACTCAAGAGCGGGATCCGAGAAGCGGAAACTTCCCCAGGGAAGAAAATTTCAACACACGTTGTCTCTTCTGCCAGCACGGCTTCCAAGCGTAAGCCGGACGCGTAAGGCGTACGGCGTCACGCGACATTTTTTTCGCCGTACTCCGTACACCTTCCGCCTTGCGAAGGTAGACGCAGACTCTCAAGCAGGATAGAATCACTCTTCCGATAGACAAACAAATATAAGGAACAGCTTGTGAACAACAGAACGGCTTTTTTTACAGTATTCTTTCTGCTGATCTGCCTGCCTTTGGTTATGGCCGGTGTCTTGGCTGACAAGGCCCAAGAAAGAAAACAGCAAAGGGATGAGAAAAAAGTAGCCGCCGAGCAGGCGAAGACAGGCGTTGTGACCTGCTCTTTGACGCATCAGGGACTGAACAGGACTTATGATGTTCATGTGCCGGCCTCCTATATTGGAAAGACTCCCGTGCCCCTTGTCATGGTTTTTCATGGCGGTGGCGGGGATTCCGCCCATATGCGCATTCAAAGCGGGATGAATGAAAAAGCGGATCAGGAAGGTTTTATCGTGGTCTATCCTCAGGGAACTGGTAAAAAAATCTTCGGCAGAATCAAGGGAACTTGGAATGCCGGGAAAGCGGGGGGTGGGACTGCGTATAATAACAAGATCGATGATATCGGATTTATCAATGCGATGCTCAATGACCTGGAGTCGAAATACAATATCGATAAGGATCGCATTTATTCCACGGGGCACTCCATGGGCGGTATGATCACCTACCGGCTTGCATGCGAATCGGCGGACCGTATCGCGGCGATCGCTCCCGTGGCAACTTCCCTCGTGGCCGATCGTTGTGAGCCTTCACGACCGGTTGCAGTTCTTCATTTCCAGGGGACTAAGGATCGCCCGGTCCCTTATGAGGGGGGAGTCAGTGATCCGGAGCTTCCTAGGTCTTTTGTGGTGGGTGGCCCTTACCGTCCGACACGCGAGACGATCGCTTTTTGGTCTCAGAAGGATCAGTGCTCCAAGACTTCCCAGGTGACGTATCAAAAAGGCGATGTGATCTGCGAAACTCAGGGCCCTTGCGCGGATAATACCGAGGTGACTTTATGCACGGTCAAAGGGGGCGGGCATACATGGCCGGGAAGTCCCAGGGCAACTGATAAGAAATGGTGGAAAAAGCTTGTCGGAGAGACAACACAGGACATTTCTGCGACCGATACGATGTGGGAATTTTTTAAACGTCATCCAAAATCGAAAACTGAAAAAAATACATCCGTCTGAGGAGACCCATGCTGAGCGATATGCATCTTCATTTGCAAGATATTCCGGACATCCACATGTGCAAGAGCATTTTAGGTCTGGCTCAGGATCTTAGGACCGGGCAATTTGTCTGCAATGGCACGCGGCCGGAGGATTGGCCGGCGGTGGAGAAATTTGCAACTGAGGACCGGAGGGTCGTACCGTTCTTTGGGGTTCATCCTTGGTATGCGGACAAGCTTCCGGCGGATTGGTATGTGACGCTGGAAAATTTTCTGAAAAGAAATAAGGGCTCCGGCGTCGGCGAAGTGGGCCTCGATAAAGCGCGGAATGTCGACCTCGCGAGACAGACCGAGGTTTTTCACCGTCAGCTTGAGATCGCCGGTCGTTTGGCGCGGCCTCTGGCGATCCACTGCGTGCGGGCCTGGAGCGATCTCTTGAATGTTCTGAAAAGAAGCCTTCCTCCCAAAACGCGTTTCATGGTCCATTCCTTCCAAGGCTCGCCGCAAGTTCTGAAGGATCTTTTAAGCCTCGGGGCGTATATCTCATTCTCCTGGAAGAGCCTCCAGCGGGATACCGAGGAGTCGATCGCTCTGATGCGGAACGTGCCTCTCGACCGGTTGCTTCTTGAAACGGATTTTCCTTATACGGAACCGGGACGCATCGGCTCAGACGCTCATGATGAGAAATATTATGAAACGCTCCAGGGGGTTTATGACCTTGCGGAGCGCGCCAAGGGGATCGATGTTGAAGCGTTAGAGAAAGCGGTGTGGAATAATGGAACAACTTTTCTGTCTGGAACTTCTGCTCGGTAAGGAGAAGGTCGAGCGGCTCAAAAAGGCTTTTGTGGTCGTGATCGGGATCGGCGCGGTCGGCAGCTATGCGACCGAGGCCTTGGCGCGTGCCGGCGTTCGTCATCTGCGACTTGTGGACTTTGATACGATCAAGATCACCAATTTCAACCGGCACATCCTCGCCATCACGCCCAATCTCGGGAAACTCAAGGCGGAAGCCGCCAAAGAG
Source organism: Candidatus Omnitrophota bacterium (assembly GCA_037139435.1). Lineage (GTDB taxonomy): Bacteria > Omnitrophota > Omnitrophia > Omnitrophales > Aquincolibacteriaceae > Aquincolibacterium. Next base: position 5,471 of record JBAXGK010000137.1, read on the forward strand.
CGCATTGCCCAGATCAATCCGCATTGCAAAGTCGAAGTGGTGAATGAATTTGCGGCGGAGGAGACGATGGCGCGCATTGTTGAAGGCGCACCGGATCTTGTGCTTGATGCCGTGGATTCCCTGAACCCCAAAGTCCAGATCCTTGCGTACTGCCACGAGAAAAAAATCCCCGTGATCTCTTCGATGGGTGCGGCGCTCCGGATGAATATTTTTTCCATCAAAGCTGGTGATCTTTTTAAAACGACCGGTTGTCCGCTCGCCCGCTATGTGCGATCCCGCCTCCGGCGGCGCGGGATCAAGAAGGGGATTTTCTGTATTTATTCCGACACACCGGTTTCCGAAGAGCCCATCCAGAAGA
>JBAXGK010000138.1:0-5816 GCA_037139435.1 Candidatus Omnitrophota bacterium
TATCCGGAAGAGTTCTGAACACAAGAGGAAGTGGTACTTTCTCTTTTTAGCATAACTGATTTACCCCGTATCACGGGGTGAATAGGAACCAATGAATTTTAACTTTTCATACCAGTATTACCAAAGGAGCTTTGATCATGATTATTTTTATACGGTTTCTTTTTCTGCTCGGGTGCGCCGCATTCGGCTACTTTGCTCCGTTCCAGTCTCTCGTGGAACTTCCGATAGCCCACAGCGATTGGATCTCAGCGTTGATCTGGGTTCTGGGCGGTGCGGTGATCATTCTGCTCGACATTTTTTTCAAACAGCACACAGTTCGGAACATTCTTGCCGTGATCCTCGGATTGGCGCTCGGTCTTGTGACCCACAAGCTTTTTATGACGGTGGTGGGCTACGCGCATTTTTCTCCGGAGCTGAGCAATAAATTCGGAGTTCTCACGGCGATCATTTTTTCCTACCTGGGCATCATTACCATCCTTCGAGGGCAAGACGAATTCAGTTTGATGATCCCCTTCGTGCATCTGGACTCCAAAGGCCCCGGTGAGGAAATGATCCTTCTGGATACGAGCGTGATCATCGACGGCCGCATCGCAGACATCGCGAATACGCATTTTCTCTCCAGCAAGCTGATCCTCCCGCGCTTTGTTTTGAAGGAACTGCAGCTGATCGCTGATTCCTCGGATCCCTTGAAGCGTGCTCGCGGGCGCCGCGGTCTTGATGTCTTGAACGCGATCCAGTCCAATCCGAATATCACGGTCAAGATCCATGAGCTTGATTTTCCGGAATTTAACACGGTGGATGCGAAGCTGGTCAAAATGGGCCAGGTCCTTCAGGCCAAGGTTTTTACGAACGATTACAACCTCAACAAGGTCGCCGAATTGCAGGGTGTAAAGGTTCTCAATATTAATGATCTCGCCAACGCGCTCAAGCCCGTGGTCATGCCGGGAGAAGAGATGGAGATCAAGATCCTCAAGGAAGGCAAGGAACATGAGCAAGGTGTGGCGTATCTTGATGACGGGACCATGGTGGTCGTGGATAACGGCAAGCGCCGTTTAGGCCATTCCGTGAAGGTCACGATCACGAGCGTGCTACAGACTCAGGCCGGGCGTATGATCTTCGCTAAACTTTCCGATGACAATGGTCATCATCCCGACCGCGGTGCAGAGCGTTGGCGTGATAGCCGGGGCGGCCACGGGAATGATGCCCGCCGTCCGCGGAACGGTCATGACCGGCCGAGCCATCAAGCCTATCAAAGTTTACCGAACCCGCAGAGCTCCCAGATGCACGAGGGAGGGAGATAGGGCCTGCCCCGTTAGAAATTCAAAAATGTTGGATGGGAACGGGGCTATCGGCGTGTCTTCTGAATTTTATATCTGGCTTTCTAATGAGCCATTTGAATCTCTAACGGCGGTAAACCCCGTTAGAGATAGGAAACGTTTTAGAAACGTTTCCGTGAATGGGGCGTTGGACGGTAATCTCATTCCCTCAGCTTTTGTGTTTGGATAAAGATAAATCACATGATGACAAATCTCTAACGGGGTAAATGGATGCGAGTTTCCCTCATCATCCCAGCCGCTGGGCTTGGTAGCCGTTTTCAACAAAGCTTGATTCGTTCTGACAAGCCGATTTCTTCGCACCCTTCCAAGCTTTTCTATCAGCTGAATGGAGAGCCGGTGCTCCTCAGAACACTCCGCGCTTTCGGCGAAATCCCCGAGATCTGTGAAACGATCGTCGCGATCAGTCCTGAAATGCGTTCGGAAGTGAAGGGGTGGAGGCGCTTAGCTCAAGGATCGAAAGTCCGTTGGATCTTGGGCGGTAAGACTCGCTCCGAGTCGGTGTGGAACGCGCTGAAAAAAACATCTTCGCGCTCCGATTGGATCATGGTGCATGATGGCGCGCGCCCGCTTGTGACGCCTCAGGCGATCCAGCAAGTTCTGAAGGCCAGTAAAGGTTGGGATGGCGTGATCCTGGCCCGTAAAGTGGTGCCGACCATCAAGCGCGTATTGACGGCGGATGGACATATTCGGGAAACCGTGGACCGCAACGCTCTTTATGAGGCCGAAACTCCTCAGCTCGCGCGCCGGGAGGTGCTTTTGAAGGCGTACAAGCAGAATCCCAAAGCCTTAGAGGCCACTGATGAAGCGAGCTTGCTCGAAGCGGTAGGCGCGCGTGTGCGTGTGATGCCTCATGGGGACTGGAACCCGAAACTGACCATCATGACAGATCTGATGCTAGCGAAAGCCATGACAGAAAAAAACTTTGCTCCTGAAACTCGTGTTGGGATCGGATTTGACACGCATCGACTCGTGAAAGGCCGAAAATTGTATCTCGGCGGGATTGTGATTCCCTCGCCCAAAGGTTCGCTCGGTCATTCGGATGGCGATGCTCTACTGCATTCACTCACGGATGCGATCCTTGGAGCGATCGGGGCCGGGGATATCGGGGAGTGGTTCTCGGACCGCGATCCGAAATTCAAGAATATTCGCAGTACCAAGATCCTGGGGGTCGTTCTCGCGGAAGCAAAGCGGCGGGGATGGCAGCCCTACCACGCGGACACGAATATTATTCTGGAATCTCCGAAGCTTTATGCTTATAAAGCCAAGATACGAAAAAGCGTTGCAAAATGCCTCGAGCTTTCTGAAACTGATGTCTCGATCAAGGCTCGCACTCGCGAAGGCTTGGGTCCTGAAGGCGAAGGCCTAGCCGTGACCTGCGAAGCCGTGGTGAGTATGAGAAAATTAACTTCATGATCCAATTCCACAACACTCTTTCTGGAAAGCTCGAAGAATTTAAGCCGCTCAAAACAGGCGAAGTATCGCTCTATACCTGCGGCCCCACGGTTTACCATTACGCCCACATCGGGAATTTCAGGACCTTTGTGTTCGAAGACCTCCTGCGCCGGTTTCTGGAGGCTAAGGGCTTCAAGGTCCGGCATGTGATGAATATTACGGACGTGGACGACAAGACCATCGCCGGTGCGGCTCGCGAAGAAAAGACACTCCAGGTTTATACTTCGTTTTATACCCAGGCTTTCTTAGATGACATGAAAACTCTGAACATGCTTTTCCCAGCGGTTCAGCCATGCGCCACCGATGAGATCCCCGCGATGATCGCTCTGATTGAAGGTCTTATGGCGAAGGGGATTGCTTACCGGGTCGATGAAGGATCCGTTTACTACCGGATCGCGGCATTCCCATCGTACGGAAAACTTTCGAAGAAAAATCTGGAAGGCAATATTTCGGGCGCGCGTGTCGATCAAGACGAATACGAAAAGGAAGAAGGCGCGGATTTCGTGCTCTGGAAAGCGGCGAAAGAAGGCGAGCCTTCCTGGGATTCGCCGTGGGGCAAAGGCCGTCCGGGTTGGCATATCGAATGTTCCGCCATGTGCATGCGCCATCTCGGGGAGACAATCGATATCCATGCGGGTGGGGAAGATCTTGTTTTTCCGCATCACGAGAACGAAATCGCGCAATCGGAGGCTTCGACCGGAAAGCCGTTCGTCAAGTATTGGCTGCACGCAAAACATCTTCTGGTGAATGGCGAGAAGATGTCGAAATCAAAAGGGAATTTCTTTACGCTTCGCGATCTTCTGGATAAGGGCTATGATCCGATGGCGATCCGCTACGCGCTTCTTTCTGTTCATTACCGACATCAACTGAATTTTACTTTTGACAGCCTCAAAGAATCTCGGGACGTAATCGAAAAGCTCGATAATTGCTATTTCCAGTGTCTGAGCCGGCTTCAGCTTTTTAAAGATGGGAACGATTCCTCTTTTGATCTTGCTGTCCTTCCGGACACCTTGGGGAAAATGGAAAAATTCTTAGGCGAAGATCTGAATGTTGCGGCAGCCTTGGCCAGTCTTCAGGAGGCCATTACGGCCATTAATGCGCATCTTTCTAAGATCTCGGAAGCAGGGCTTGCGGCCTGTGTCGAATTTTTCGCGAAGGTGGACCGGCTTTTGGGTCTCGATATTACCTCGATCGAAGCGATTCCGGCGAATGTCAAAACAGCCCTGGAACAATATGCCGAGGCCCGGAAGGCGCGCGATTTTGCGACCTCCGACCTGATGCGGCAGAAGATCGTGGCACTGGGTTGGCTCGTCAAGGACGGTCGGCCGGGAGAACCCTCCACCGTCAAAAAAGTACGCAGAGCCTGGGATATCAAGAGACGAATTTCATGAGTGGAGGCCCAATTTGAAAAAGGTTATTTTCATAATCGTGCCGTTAGTTATGTTGGCCGGATGTTCGAAGATTCATGGGGATGAGATAAAAAAGGCATTTTACGAAAATGTAAAAAAAATATCGGAGGGGTTTTATAGGATTGGGAATGCGGGCGGTGCTTTTAAAAGTTATTATCAGAGTGGAAAATTAAAGGCCGAAGGGCAATATCGCAAAGGTGTCTTGAGCGGACTTCGTAAAGAATACTACGAAGACGGATCTCTGAAAGGAGAAGGCGTATTCGTTAACGGAACGGGGACATTTTACTACTACGGTAATGATAAGAAAATAATAAGCGAGAGGCGCATTGAGCGCGGGGCATTCAACGGACCGTCCAAGCTATATTATCCTAACGGGAAAATTTTTTACGAGGTTTTTTTCTCCAATGATGTTGTTGAGGGGCCGATTAAGAATTATTATGATAACGGCGTTCTTAAGTTCGAGGGCGAGTATAAAGCCAACGCGCCGAATGGTTTGGCGAAAAGTTACTATCGTAATGGGAAAATTAAATGGGAAAAAATGGCCGTTAATGGCGAATCGTTCGGTCCCGCTAAAGAATATTATGAGAATGGGAGATTGTCGCGCGAATGTTATTTCAAGAAAAATAAGGTCGTTGGGGCGAGTAAGACTTTTTATGAAAGCGGGTCCATAAGGGGCGAAGAGGAGTATGCTGATACTAAATTAACGGGGCCTAAAAGAACTTTTTATGAGTCCGGAGCGGTTGCTGGCGAGACGCTATATGAGGATAATTTGCCGAACGGGAAAAGCCGGTCATTTTATCCTTCGGGGAGTTTGCAGATAGAGTGTAACTACGGCAACGGTGTGTTGGTTGAGGTCTGTAAGGGATATGAAGAAACGGGAAAACCCGCCAACGGTTTAATAAGGACCCTTTATCCTTCAGGCGTTGTTTCTCTTGAATGTTCCTATGAGGCGGGCGTTCCTCACGGTCCTTATAAAAACTACTATGCGAGCGGTATCCTGGCCAGCGAGGGTGCTTTTGAAAAAGGGAAGCCGGTGGGAGTAGTGAGAACATACTATGAATCCGGAAAACTTGCCGTTGTTGCGCATATAGACGAGGGCGTTCTGGAAGGCCCGTTTGAGAGCCACTATGAATCAGGGCAAGTGAGGATCTCTGGGAATTATAGAAAATGGAGCGTTGACGGGCAAGTGAGTGAATTTTCAGAAACGGGAGAGCCGATCGCCACCTACCTTTATAAGAACGCAGAGCTTGTTAGTCAAAGCAATTACAACTCGCTAACAAAAACATTCGAGTCCGAGACAAAGGGCATCGATCGATAGGCTCGTTACCTTGAGGGGCGCGCGAGGGATATGAAAAAAGGATATTTCATCACATTCGAAGGGGCGGAGGGGAGTGGAAAGAGCACGCAGATCCGTAATGCCGTCGCTTTCTTGAAAAAGAAGGGCCGATCGGTCGTGATGCTTCGCGAACCGGGCGGGACGCGCATCAGCGAGGCGATCCGGAATATCCTTCTCGATAAGGATCTCAGGGAAATGTCTCATATCACGGAACTGCTTTTGTATCTCGCGGCTCGGGCTCAGATCGTTCATGAAAAGATCCTGCCGGCGCTCAGGGCAGGC
>JBAXGK010000139.1:0-5754 GCA_037139435.1 Candidatus Omnitrophota bacterium
GAAGCTATTATTGGCGATCGAAGAAGAGAATAGCTGGAACCGGTCTTTCCCCCTCTCCTTGGAAATATGCATGGCCGCATCGGCGTTCTTGATCAGGATATCACTTGTTTCCCCGTCATTAGGGAAAAGGGCGATCCCGATACTGCAGCTTGTGAAAAGTTCATGCTCGTTGATAAGGAAGGGTGCCTTAAAAGCCGTCAGAAGCTTATTGGCAACGTTCTCCGCGTCCTCGGTCTTCGCCACACGCGGCAACAGTATGATAAAAGCTCCCCCACTAATACGCGTGACCGTATCGGAATCAAACAGGATCTTTAGAAGTCGCACAGAGACCGCCTTGATCAATTGGTCCCCGATGGGATGGCCCAGCGTGTCGTTAATGCGTTTGAAGTGGTCAAGATCCAAGGCCAGCACCGCTCCGCTCTCTTTCTTGCGGCGAGCTGACTGGATCGCCTGGTCCAGGCGGTCGACAAAAAGCTCCCGGTTCGGCAAATTCGTCAGAGCATCATAATAGACCAGTTGATTGAAACGCTCCTTCTCCTTGGTCCTCTCCGTGACGTCAGAGATCACGCCATCCACGTGGATGACCCTGCCCTCCCCGTCACGGACGGCACGCCCGTGATCATGAACCCATCGAAAATCCCCGTTCACGTGTCGGACACGGTAATCCACACTGAACATGGCCCCTTCCCGGACCGCCTGCTCGAACGCGTCCTGAAGCAGTGGAATATCCTGAGGCAGGATTTTTTCAAAATAAGTGGCAATGCCCCTATCCATGAATTCAGAGGCCGGAAGACCGGAGATTTCTTTAATAACGTCGCTGACAAACTCCATTTTCCATTCTCCAGGCGCCGCCAACGTATAACGATAAACCGCGCCCGGGATATTCGAAACGAGGCTCCGGAACCTTTCGTCCCGATCCTGAAGGCTCCGTTTGGAATGCTCGTTCTCCTGATAATACTTTTGTAACTGAGCCTGGGACTTATTACGGCTGATGGCATAGCTGATGCTTTTGACTAAAAGTTCGCGATCAAAACTCCCTTTGGTCAAATAGTCCTGGGCTCCCCAAGCGATCGCTTGGGCCGCCAAATCATCATCATCGACGGAAGTGAGAATAATGACGGGAACTGCAGGGAACGCTTTATGGACGGAAAGAAAACTATTGAGCCCCTCGCTGTCGGGAAGCATCAGATCTAGGAGCACCACATCAATATCCCCTTCCCCAAGACGCTCGAGGCCGGATTGCATGTGTTTGCTGCGGATGAGTTCGAAGGCAGGTTCCCGGTTTTGAGACAAGCGCTCGTTCACCAACACAAAATAATTCGGGTCATCCTCAATGACCAGAACCTTGAACGCTTTCTTTTCCATAAGCAGATCACCTCTCCAAAAATATCTTCTTATAGCAATCAATCAATATATTAAATTTGTCTACCCTATTTATTAGTGTAACACAACAATTAAAACATTCAAGGGGATCCTATGAGATTCTTAAAATGTTTACTTTTTAGTTATTATAGAGCTTACATTAGGCTCAACGCTGATGCAAATGCTATATATTGATAGAAATGATCGTTATTGCTATGCGTTTTTATCGTTTTTTTGCTTTAGGGCTCTTTTATTTTAAATAGGCATGTGCTAGGGTTTTCATAGGCAGCGAAAAAGAAAGGGGCTTAGAAATGAACCGAAAAGAAAAAAGTCTGGCATTGGAGCTTTCCATCACGTGGCTGATCGACCTATTCCTTATTGCCTCCATCCTATCCCTCTTATGCATCCCAGTAGCACTGGCTCGCGAGTCGCAGTCCCCGGCAGCCCCGGTCACAGCCCAAGGCCAAGCACAGCCAGTCGTCCCGGCCGCAGTCACCTCGGAACCCGAAAAAGCGATGACACAGACGTTGGAATCCTATGCAGCCGTCAACTCAGTTGATTTCTTAATGGAAGAACCCCCTCTTACGCAAAGCACGAGCCCGGACGCCGCTCAGGCAGTCCCGGAGCCCGCAACACCGGCAGCACCCGTCGAACTCCAGGTCCTGCAAGGCACCCTGGTTGAAGAGGCGAGTGAGGTCGCTATGCTTGTTGCGGAACAATGCTCTCAAAGCGGTAGTGGCGCCGAAGGCACCAGCGCCTGCGAACGCTCGTATTCGAACGGCCACCACGCCACGGTCCTCACCCAGAACGCGAACGAAGGCGATGATGTAAAGCACCAAACGGTCATTGAAGAGTTTGATGGGGACAATACTCTTCTTTATAGAAAGACCATTCGCCACCGCGTGGATTACAACTATGTGAAGGATCAGAAAGCCATGGAAAAAGAACTTTTTGATATCGTCTATCAACCCGCCGGCAAGAAGACCACTCGGGAACTCATGATCTATGAATATTTTCTCGATACCGGAAAAACCAAATCCCTCTCCTGGACCCAATACCAACAGATTGCGAGCGAACCCAAGGCGGAGCTGGTTTATCACGCCCTATTGCGGTATGGCAATGATGGAAGTCCGGACCGCGGGCTTGCGGAACGGTGGGACCACGGACAAAAGGCCGACACTTTTATGAACTGGAGCCGCCAATCCAAAGGCTTCGCGACATTGGATGTAGAGTCTTGGGGACAATGGGAAGGCTGGATCAAGAACGTTTCCTTACAAGCGTATCTTCCGTAGCTCTCATTGAAGGCTTTATCGGAGCAAGGAATACCCTAATCACCTTCAATAAAAATGAATCGAGATCAGCACTGATTTACATTTATGAATAAGATTGGAAATTAGTGCAGTCCCAATCAACCCTTAATTTGAATAATGGATTGGGACAGGGCCACCCTGACCTGTATCTTCTGTAAATATTGTTCGTTTGCCGTTCCCCGTTCCCCATTCCCCGTTATTTTCTTCTTACCCTCTATCTCTTGAGGTTGTACTCCACGTACATGGACAACACTTCCTGGACCTTCACGGGAGCCGGAATCCCGAAATAGCGGCTGATGATCGCGTGACTCATCTCGTGGCCGATAATCCCCAGCTGAAAGGCTTCTTCTGAAACATAAATCGAATTGTAGTCATAAACATAGAAGGAGCGCCGGCCCCCGAGGCTCGCATGGAAGAGGCGATTATAAATCTCGCTCAGTTCGGCGGTGGTTTTACATACTTTGATGTCGATTTTCAGGCTATTGATATGCATATCCAGGATATTGGAGACCTGTAGGAAAAGCGTGTCGAGCATCCGGGCGAGTGTTTCTTCACGGGAATTTTTAGGACTCGCTGACCGGCCTGAGAGGATCTCATCGGATGGACGAACATCAAGCTGCTGAATAAGGCTCGCCACGTCCAGTCCCGAGGATTCGTACACCGTAACGTACTTGCCTTCCACCTTCTTTTGAAAGCCCAAGCCGTCATCGGCCGCAAACGCAAAGGAAGCGTTCCAAACAAGCGCCATACCCAAGAGGACTATGAGGGAATGTCTTCGGGTTGACATCATTAGAATTTAAAGCTGTGGAGGGCCTTTTCGACTTCGGAAACTGACTTCTTTATTTCTTTCAAGTCTCCGGACTCCAGTTTTCCCTTAAGAACCACGAGCTCTTTATCGATATGGCCGAGCTTGGTCCGAACCTCGCCTATCATATCGTTAAAGCCCGTAGCCACATCCTTCAAGGAATCCTTGGGGCGGGTCTTACAACTGAGCGAAAAGTCCCCTTTCCCGAGGGTCTCCAGAACCTTTTTATAACGGAAACTGGGTCCCGCGATACGGTGAGACACGAACAGGGTGATCACGATGGTCGCCAACCCCACAATGACAGTCGATGCGATCAAGGTCTGCACGAGCAGCGGGAAAATAAAATCGGCAGTGCTTTGAACGATCACGCGCAAATTCATGAAAGAAACCGTGGTCGCTTTTCCCGAAAGGGCGTAAAGAACCGCCATGATAAATGTCCCCGTGACCACCACGAGGAGACAGAACCTCAGGATGAAATGCGCCTGGAATTTCTTATCGATAAAATAGTTTTTCCTCTTTTCCATATTAGCGACTCCCTTCTTGTCCGGCAGGATTCCCTGGGGCGCTGTCTTTTAGGGTGATACGCGCTTTTTTCCGGAGCTCGCTCATCCAGTCGCTCATCGCCTTCGCCTCCTCAGCCCTTTTGACCTGCCAATCGGACGCGGTGATCTTCGACTCTATTTCTTTCGTTTTCTTATCCAGCGCGACCTTGAGAAGCGATTGCTCCCAAAACCTTTCTATAGCTTTCAGGAAATTCGGTTCTTTATCGAGCCCCTCTCTTTGGGCGTATTGCAAGATCAGCTTGCGATCGATCAGAGTGTTTAGAAAATTCTGGCGAGATTCGGGCGTGTCAACCTCCCCATAGGTCGACGCCTTGAATTCATTTTCGAATTCTCCGCGGGAGATGGAATAGTCGTTGATCATGACGACAGTATCTTGGTCTACGTTCCCTACCGGGCACTGGCCACAGCCGCTCAAAAACAGGCACGTTATTAAAACAAAGAACGGGGATTTTTTACTCATCATAAGATCCTCCTGATTGTCAGAAACGGCCCTTATTAATTATCAAATGCATGGGGAGTATTATTCACTGCGAGTAGCATTACATAAAAATATAGGGAGGGCAAGTAATTCGCCTCGCTACGTTACGACACGCCTTGGAGTCGCCTTCTATCATCAAGCCCGGGCATAAGACCTTCATGGCCCAGGAGGCTGATGAAACCATTGAGGAACTGCAGATTGCCGGCATCGAACATCATCATATCAAAAGCGGCCATGTCGTACGGAGTCGGAGGTTGATAGAAATAAACGGGACCCACTTGAGGCGTGAACGTATTCACTTGATACGTGGTCATATCCCCCACGCCGGGAAGCGGAAATCTCGGGATCTCAAAAGCCGCTAACTGCTGATTGGTTGCCGTCTCATTCCCAGGTGTAGGAGGGGGAGGTGGTAGTTCACTAATGGTAAGTGAGCCATTGGCATAAGTGATTGTATAATTGCTTGCTGTAAATGTCCCACCCGTGGCCACACTAGGCACGATCGTGTACGGAGAACCGGATACCGGGGCTGCCGCCGGGGCTCCGGCGCTCGTTAAAGTGACGGAACCGATCGTTTCGCCATTCTTTAATCCACTCGAAGTGAATTCCGACCCCGTGAATGTGAAAGTGCTACCGAATGTCTTGGTCTGGTTATCGGCAGTAACAGTAAGCGGTGCCGCATCGACCACGATCGCTCCCTTCGCGTATGTGATTGAATAGTTGCCCGAGGCAAATGTTCCGCCCGTTGCCGCAGAAGGAGTTACCTGCGAGCCATAGGTCGCGACATTGTCCGTCGTGGCAGCGCCCGTCCCGTAAGCGATCGTCACAGATCCGATTGTCTCACCATTCTTCAAGCCGCTCGAGCCAAAGGCCGTCGAACCCGAAGCGCCAGTGATCGCAGTGCCATAGGTTTTGTTCGTATCGTTCGCCGTAATCGTCAGCGTGGCTTTACCGACCGCCAGACCGCCAGTAGCGGTGTTCTCTACAACCGTGTAGTTACCGATCTTGGCCCCCGTCACGCTGCTCACCGTGATGTCATAAGAAGCAACATCCGCGGTCGCAACCGCACCGGTGGAAGTATAGGTCGCGGTGATCGCGTCACTGTTCTTGATGCCGCTGATCACGCCCGTAAACGCCGAGAAAACATCACCGTAGGTCTTCGTCTTACTGCCGTCAGGAGTCACCGTCAGCGTGGCTTTACCGACCGCCAGACCGCCAGTAGCGGTGTTCTCTACAACC
>JBAXGK010000140.1:0-5748 GCA_037139435.1 Candidatus Omnitrophota bacterium
TTTCGGAGTTCACCTATGACGGCGATGCGACGTATTCTGATTCCGAAAAAGACAGCGCGACGTATTCGTATCAGATGAAGAAGCAGTTTAGCGGGATGCTTGGATTCATCTCTGAGCTTGGGATCTGCAATACGATGGATTTCCGGCCTGGGAATGTGAGTCCTCAGACCGGGGTTTTGAATCAGTTGCGAAAGGCCGTGAAGCAAGCAAAAGCTGCTGGGAAAAGAATCTCCCGAACGCGGTTTGACTCCGCGGGCCACCAGAATAAGATTTTCGAGTATTGCGTAGAGGAGAAAATCTGCTATTTCATCAGCATGGATAAGAATGCGGCAGTGCTGGAATGTATTCAAGCGATCAAGCCTAAAGGCTGGCCGGAGTTGAAGAAAGCCGGGGAGGTATTGGAACGGAAAGTGGAGTGGGCGGAGACGGTGTATGTGACGAACAAAGGATCCGCAATGCGGATATTGATTTTGCGGTGGCTTAATCCCGATCCGGATTTATTCAAACAGGAGAAGTACTGTTATCACGTGATCGGGACCAATGACAATGAGATCGAGGCGATGGCGTGGCTTGAATTCCACAATGGCCGGATGAATAGCGAGAATTACAACAAGGAGCTGAAGGACGGATTGAACGCGGGCTATGCTCCGAGTCATGATTTCGATACAGACCGTTTTTATTTTTTGTTGAATGTGCTGGCGTATAACGTTCTGCAGGTGATGAAGCTGTTTTATTTGGGCAAGGAAGCCAGGACTTGGACGGTTAAGACGCTCCGGTACTGGTTTATTGAAGTGTGCGGCAAGATCATCCGAACGGGCAGGAAGTATTACTGCAAGATTATTAACGTGACGGATGAGACATTTGCTTTGTTCTGGCAGTGCTTATCGCAGTTACGGATCGCTCTTTAAAAGAAATGGGATCGCGGGCAGAAAGACAGCTTGAGAGTTCCGCCCTTTTTGAGGATTTTCTGAGGTGTTAGACCCGCTGACAGCGTGAGGCCCGTTTAAAGAGCCTACAGCGGGCTCATAGGAACGCTTTGCGAGAAACACGCTTTTTAAAACGCCCCGAAAACACCGATCCGATTCCGAAGTAGGATTTAGGGATTAATGCCTTTGATTGAATACTCTGCCCGGGGGTGATATAATCCCCGCCGTTTTGTTTCTTCAAATTTAAATGAAATTTCATCGGGACATCCTAATTCTCGGTTTTTTTAAAGGGTGAATAAGGATTATCCCGAGCTTCATTGATAATTCGATAGAAGTTCATCGGGGCATAGCGAAGCTTGGTATCGCGCTACGTTCGGGACGTAGAGACCGCAGGTTCAAATCCTGCTGCCCCGATTTTCTATTATTTTAAAAAACGGGAAAATCGGGTCGAGGCTAGCGAGCCGGACCCCGCTCCTTCTTTGGCGCTCGAGGAAATATCGCCGATGGAATGCAAGATCGAAACGAATAAGAAACATTGCAATTGCTCGTATGAACCTTGCTCCCGCAAGGGGATTTGCTGCGAGTGCTTGACTTACCACCGAAGTCAAAACCAGTTACCCGCCTGTTATTTTCCAAAGAATGTTGAGAAAACCTATGATCGGTCCGTGGAGAGATTCCTGTCACTTCATTCGATGAAGGAGAGATAAGTAACGACCTCGGATTTTATTATTGCAACGAACCAAATTCCTAAAAAAAAGGAGTCAGCGATGAAAATAAGCATCGTAAAGTTGATGTGTGTTTCTCTGCTCGTTTTGGGTCTTAGCGTGGGCGGAAGGGTTGCTTTTTCTGAGAATGAAAATACAAATCCATCTGGGTCGAACAAGGGTGAGCAAAAAGGGTTGTCGGAAAGCGCGCCGCAGGGTCAAGAAAAGAATGAAGCTGAAAAAGGTGCTAAAAAAGCTGAAAACGAGATGCGTAAGGCCGGACGAGCAACAATGACGCAAGCTGAAAGGGCCGCTCGGCAAGCTGAGTACGAGATGCGCAAAGCCGGAAGAGCAACTAAAAATGAAGCTGAAAAGGTCGCTCGAAAAGCAGAAAAAGAGATGCGTGGGATCGAAAGAGGAGCTAAGAAAGAAGTTCAAAAGCTCGAAAAGAAATCCGGAGACGAAAAAAACAAAGTGGAGCGAGATGACGAGAAACAAAAGCTGAAGGCAGAGAAGGAAGCCGATAAGCTTAAACTTAAGGCTGAGAAAGAGGCCGAAAAGCAGAAGTTCAAGGCTGAGAAGGAAGCTAAGAAAAAACAGCACGAGGCTGAAAAAGAAGCTAAGAAGATCCAGCGCGAGGCTGAAAAGGCCCAGCGGCAAGCTGAACGTGAAGCTAAGAAGGCAAGCCGGGAAGCGGAAAAGAAAGAGGCTCAAGCGATAAAATCAGCTGTTATGTAATATCTCTATCGAAAAAGGCGTTGCCTTCCACAAGGTAGCGCCTTTTTTTTGCATTCGACGATCATAGTGTTGCTGATGAAGGGATAAAACAAAGAACCGATGAATGCCTCAATGAAAAAAGCCATTATTATCGGCTCAAGCACTGGGATCGGACGCGCGTTGGCCAAGAAGCTTTCCGCGGAAGGTTATCTTGTCGGGCTGACCGGCCGATCGCTTGAAAGATTGCAGGAGCTGCAAAAGGAGCTCCCGGGGGAAAGTCTGGTTCGGGAGATTGACCTGCGCAATACCCGAGAGGCGATCCATGGTCTCCGGAATATGATGATGGCGTTACATGATCTGGATCTGATGATCATCAATGCCGGTGTGATTTTCCAGAATGAGAAATTAAAATGGGACCTCGAGGAAGAAATGATCAAAGTGAACGCGCTTGGCTTCGCGGCCATGGCGAATGTGGCGTCGGACTATTTTTTACAAAAAGGCAGCGGTTGTATTGTCGGGATCTCTTCAGTCGCTTGTCATCGCGGGAGTGGCCGTTCTCCGGCGTATAACGCTTCCAAGGCTTTTATTTCCAATTACATGGAAGGTTTGCGACAGAAATTTTCCGCGACGGCCATTAAGGTTGTGGATATCCGTCCCGGTTTTGTTGATACGGAAATGGTTCGTGGTCGCAAAGGGCTTTTCGGGGTCGTCTCCCCGGAAAGAGCGGCGGACGATATCTGTAAGGCCATTCAAAAAAAGAAAAAGATCGCGTACGTGCCGCCCTGGTGGGGGATCGTGATGTGGTTCGTGAGACGACTTCCGGAATTTGTGTATCACGGGGGATATCGTCGCTATCTTGCTTGGGACAACAAGACGTCAGCGTCGTAACTGTGAGAAAATTGAGCCATCCGGAACTTTTAGCTCGCCAGGAGACCCGGCAAAAAGAACCGAGGCTTCCCTTTTGCGTGGTTTTGAATGATATTCGCAGCCTCTACAATGTCGGCTCTATCTTCAGGACGGCCGATGGTGCCGGAGTGGAAAAGATATGGATTTGCGGCATTACAGGTCATCCTCCGGACACCCAGATCTCCAAAACCGCGCTGGGCGCCGAAATAGAAGTGCCTTGGGAATATCGCCGGGATGCTCGTGAAGTGTTACGCGAGCTCAAAACGCTGGCCTATCAGATCGTTTTTCTCGAGCAACTTACCGAAAGCATTCCTTATCAGGATTATCGTCCTTCCCGGCCCGTCTGTCTCGTGATCGGCAATGAGGTCTCCGGTGTTTCCGAAGGGCTTATTTCCCTCTGTGATGAGACGATTGAGATCGAAATGGCCGGCGCGAAGAATTCCCTCAATGTGAGCGTCGCATTCGGGGTCGTCGCGTATCACTTCCGAAATTGCCTTAGGGTGAGATGACCGGTGATATGAGCGGAAAAAGGATGCAGGTTTTTTTTAGCGGCACGGTCCAGGGCGTGGGGTTTCGTTTTACTGCGGAAAGGCTCGCCCGGCGTTTTCCCATTAACGGATTTGTCCGAAACCTCGAGGACGGTCGTGTTGAAGTGACCGCGGAAGGTGAAGAAACGTCTTTGGTGGAATTCCTGACGGCCATCCGGGAATCTGGTATGAAAAGCTACATTCGTGATGTCGAGGCGCATTGGTCCGCAGCTCAGGGAGTCTTTAAAGGTTTTTGTATCGCTTATTGACCTAAGCCGAACCGGCTGAAAAAAAGGGGCAAAGAGTTATGCGCTACGCGGTTTTCGCCGATATTCACGGAAATCTGGAAGCTCTGGAAACGGCGGTGGAATGCGCGAGTAAGCGTCGCCTTTCAAAGTTCATGGTTTTGGGAGATTCCATAGGCTATGGAGCGAATCCGAACGAATGCCTGGAGTGGTCGCTTCAGAGCGCCGGGCTTCATGTGTTGGGAAACCACGAGGCGGCGGTGATTCATGACGCGAGCCGGCAGAAATTCACTTCCACAGCTCGAGTAGCGATCGATTGGTCCGCGGAACGATTAAGACCCGAGCTTGTCGAACAAATTAAAACGCTTCCTTACCTTCAGGTTGATGGGGGTGTTACCGCAACCCATGGCACATTGCACAGCCCAGAGAAATTCCATTATCTGTTTGATGAGAGCGATGCTTACAAATCATTCTTGGTTTTACGGACCGCTTTTGGTTTTGTTGGCCACAGCCATGTGCCGTGTTATTTTTCGGAAAAAGAGGCCAAGGGCGGCCATTTGAAGGAAGGGTTGATGAAGCTTCTTAAAAATGAACGCTATCTCTTGAATCCCGGAAGTATCGGCCAGCCACGCGACCGGGATCCCCGACTTTCGTTCGGTATTTTTGACGAAAGCGAATTAACGTTTGAAATCGTGCGCCTGCCTTACGATAATAAGAAGGCCTCGGAGAAGATTCTGGCGGAAGGTTTGCCGGCGTCACTGGCTTATCGATTACTTTAAAAACAGTATCTCGTATAAAAATTATGAATATAACTGAAGCAGCGAAAAAAATAGATAAGTTGCGAAATGAGCTTGAGCGGCATAACCGCCTCTATTACCTCGAGGCGAAGCCCGAGATCTCGGACCGCGACTATGACCGCCTGACGCGGGAACTCCTGGATCTTGAACAGGCCTTTCCGGAGCTCGTCACCCCTGATTCTCCTTCCCAGCGTGTCGGCGGCGCTCCGCTTGAGAAATTCCGAACGATCGAGCATCAAGTTCCAATGCTCTCGCTTGATAATACCTACTCACGTGAGGAGCTCGAGGACTTTGCGACGCGTGTTCAAAAAGGATTGGGAGGGGAGTCTTTTTCCTACTTTGTGGAAGAAAAGATCGACGGTGTTTCGATCTCGCTTATTTATGAAAATGGCCTGCTCAAACTCGGTGCCACGCGGGGAGACGGAAAATATGGGGATGATATTACGGAGAATATCAAGACTCTTGCATCCGTTCCTCTTAGGATACCGACTCCGGGAAGCTCCTTTCAAGGTCCAGTCCCCAAACTTCTGGAAGTGCGGGGCGAGGCCTATATTTCAAAGCGTCAGTTCGAAAAGATCAACAAGGATAAAGAAAAAGAGGGGGATGACCTTTTTGCGAATCCGCGCAATGCATGCGCCGGCAGCTTAAAGCTCCTCGACCCTAAGCTTGTCGCACGCCGCAAGCTCGATGCGCTCATCCATGGTCTGGCGCGTTACGAAGGCCCAGGCGGACCGGAAAGTCAAAGCGAGGCCATGGCACTGCTACGCGACCTTGGCTTTAAAGTTATCCCCGAAGCGAAAAAATGCAAGGCGATGCATGAGGTTTTTTCGGTGGTGGACGCGATCGAAGCGAAACGTGCCAAACTCCAATATGAGATCGACGGCGTGGTCGTCAAAGTCGACCGATTTGAAGACCAAATGACGCTG
>JBAXGK010000141.1:0-5687 GCA_037139435.1 Candidatus Omnitrophota bacterium
ATCGCGGATCTATGACGGAGCTATGGAAAAGGGGCTCGCGCCAGAACTCGAGTTTCCGAAAGAAAAGGGGGAGCTCCCGTTTGTCTGGGAGAACGGCGAGAGCGATTGCGTCTTTTTTGTCTTTGGGGCTATTCCGCTCGATCTCGCGCAGGCGGATCTCGTTATCAGTTATACTGGAAAATTCCCCGACAAGAAACATCCCTCCTATTTTGAAAATCGCCTTCCCGTGAAACGAAAAATCTATCTCCGGAATCGATAATGTCATAAAAGCAGGAGTTTCATGGTGTTGACTTACCTTTTAATATATGTAATACTTATATTCTGAGGTAGGAAAAATGACAATAACATCTATGACGACCAAAGGGCAGGTAGTGATACCTTCTGCGATCCGCAAACGACTGAAGATCACCCGGGCGACACGGCTTTGTATCGTGGAATCCGAGGGGAAGGTTATTCTTCAGCCTGTTACTGAGGATTATTTTGATCAAGTGGCCGGGATCGTTCCTTCTAAGGGACAGATGCTTAAAGATCTCCTCGAGGAACGGCGCCAGGAGAAAGAACGGGAAGACAAGTCATGAAGAAGGTTTTGGACGCATCGGCTCTAATCACTTTCCTTGAAAGAGGGAAAGGGTTCGAGAAGGTCAAGGCCGCCATGGCGAGTGCTGTAGATCATCGCGAGAATCTTCTCATGAGCGTCGTGAACTGGGGCGAAGTTCTCTATATCTTGATCCGCCGATGTGGTCTTGAGAAGGCCGAGCAAATCGTAAAACTTATTAAAACTCTTCCCATTGAGCTTGTCTCCGCAGACGAAGCAATCACCCGGGAGGCTTCCCTCTACAAAGCCCTTCAGAAACTTCCGTATGTGGATAGTTTTGCGGCGGCTTTAGCGAAGATCCATCACACAGAACTTCTTACCAGTGACAAAGAATTCCAAATGGTTGAAAAGGACATTCGCATTTCTTGGGTGTGATTAGGTGCTTGCCAGATTGGTAGCGTGAGCGAAGAGAAAGTCGCGATTGGTTTTTCCGAAACAGCTGTCAAAAAAGGCCGTGCCTGTTGATCAGGTGCGGCCTTTTTTGATACGTTTTTATGTATCTTTAAACTCGAGACAAGTTCCTCAGAACGTCACTCATCGCCCCTGAAGATCTCAGTATTCACAACGCACTCATCGGCAGATTCCTGCGAGATAATGCCTCTCTCGACAAAGTCCTTGAGGGCGTCACTGCGCAAGACCATCCCCTGAGAGCGGCTTGTCGCTATGACATTGTAGATCTGCACGGTTTGGCTATTGCGGATCAGATGGCGAATCGGAGTCGTGACCGGCATGATCTCAAGAACAGCCACCCGGCCGGGGCCGTTTTTTTTCTTTAGCAGTACCTGGGAAACGACCGCCTGAAGGGACATCGCCATTTGGATGCGCACCTGGGTCTGTTGATCGGGAGGGAAGATATCGATGATGCGGTCGATGGCCTGCACGACATCGTTGGTGTGAAGTGTTGAAAAGACCAAGTGGCCTGTTTCTGCCGCGGTGAGCGCCATGGAAATAGTTTCCAGATCGCGAATTTCTTCAACGACGATAATGTCCGGGTCTTCTCGAAGTGCGACACGCAGGGCGCTCGCGTAAGAAGTCGCATCGCTTCCAATCTCGCGCTGGCTGAGCAGGCAGCTTCTGTTTTTATGGATGTATTCGATAGGGTCAGCGATCGTGATGATGTGGGCATTCCTGAAGTGGTTCATCTGGTCCACGAGTGCCGCCAGGGTAGTGGTTTTACCGGAACCCGTAGCTCCCGTGATCAGCACAAGTCCGTGGGGTAAAGCCGCAAGATTGGCCATCATGGGAGGAAGCCCAAGTTGCGCCATCGTGGGTGGAATGACAGGATTCGCGCGGAAAGCGCAGCTCAGGGTATTCCGCTGATAGAAAAAATTCATGCGGAAACGGTGAGAAAAATTCGGGAGCGTTGTGGAACAATCCACCTGGCGATTTTCTTCAAGCGCTTTTTTTTGCTTATCATTGAGGAATAAGTCGGCGCAGTCGTCCATGAACTCACTTGTGATGATTTTTACCGCCGTGAGAGGAGACAAGACGCCGTCGATCCTAATGAGTGGATAACTTCCCACCTGAAAATGAATATCTGAAGCGTTTCGACTGATGGCATTTTTCAGGATGACCAGAACAGCGTTTTGGTCCTTAGATGTGGAACGTGGCTTCGTAGGAGGTGGCGCTTGGGGCTCGTCCGCTTGATCCCCTATAATATAGATGCTATCGTCTTCCATGGAAATCCTCCTTTGATTTTAAGAGTGCATGCCTCGTAACAAAGTGGACATGCAGGAAAGTATATCTGGAGGAGGGGACATGGGGAAGCTTTTTTAGAAATGGATTTTGATTGCACTCGGGAAAGCTTTCCGATAATTTAACGGATTAGAATAGGTTCAAGAATTGATCTTTAATGCGATCCTAGAAGAAAGAGGTTGCCATGAAATCTTACGAATATACGATGGGGAAAACGCTGGATCTCAGGGTCGAGCAGGAGAAGACGCTTGCGACGCCGAAACTTCCCGCGAATCTGATATTGAAGCTCATGTTCTGGCAGTTTGATGTGCTTTATGGGAAGCCGAGGTCGCTACCGAAGGTCATGGTGCTTGAGATCCTCGCGCGATATCCCTATTGGGCTTGGGAGAATGGCGCCTACCATCTTTTGTCGAAACTTTATAGCGGTACAAAAAAAGTTTCTCCGGAAAAGGTAGAAGTGGCGCTCCGCCATATCCAAATGGGCCGAGAATCTCAGGATAACGAACAGTGGCACATGCTTCTTTGGGCGGATCTTTGCCATCAGATGGGGATCAAGCTTTGCTGGGTCCGGCACTTCGTGATCCCCAAGTCCATGACGTTCGTTTACTTCTTCATCACGCGCATTATGTATTGGCTGAATCCGATCTGGTCGTTCGCTATGAACACCGCGTTCGAGTCCCACGCCGAACACGAATACATGCTCTATGCTCAAGAACATCCCGAGTTTGAGAGTGTCGCCGTGGATTCCGTTTGGTTTAAGTATTATCCCAAGCAAAAATCTCTAGCGGATCTTGTGCGCCGTGTGGGCCTGGATGAGCGGGATCACATGAACCATTCCTTGGAAGAGATGGAGCGTCTCAAGAAGTAAAGGTGCGGTCCTATTCCTCGGTGCAGTGGTACGGGGACGTGTCGGGAGTTGGAAGTTTGAGGTCTGGAAAACGCCGTGCGATGTTCTCATGAAATAAATAATCCAATTGCCCATTGTCCTGGGGCGCGAAGCCCATCACCTCCTGCCACACGGGCCGGTTCTCCATGCAGAAGTAAATGAAGACATCCTTCCAGCGTTTCCGGATCTCCGCGTAAATATGCCGGTAGAGTTTGACGCGTTCCGGCCGGAAGTATCGCATCTTCCCGTCGAGACCTTTGACAAATTCTGCCGTGGTAATCCCCGTTTTCGGGAAACGTCCTTCGATGATCTTTTTTAGGGAAGGGGGATAGCGAAGACTGCCCAAGCTGATCCACATCACTTCGTTTTCCGGGACGGTCGAGGCCAGCCTCTCCAGAAGCCCCGCGTAATGTTTTTTCCAGCCCGGCAGCATGAGCAGGGGATCAAAATGAAAGCCCAGGCGGTAACCTTTCTTGAGGATCTTCCTGGCCGCTTTCAAACGCGCCTCCAAAGATGCGGCCTTATGTTCCTCGGTCCGGATGAAGGCATCAGGATTCATCGACCAGGAGACGAGAACATTGCTTTTTTGGATCTTAGGAAGATGATCGATCGCCACGGTCTTGGTCTTGATCTCCAGGATCATTTTCTTGCCGAGGACATGGTGGATCAGGTCTTCATTGAAATGCGTAAGTCCGTCGAGCGCGAGGCTGTCCGTCAGTTCTCCCGTCCCCATCCGGAAAAGGCGCCGGGGCTGGCGGGCAATAAGGGCGTCAATCTCCCGAGAAATATTTTTGATATTCACGTAGACCGTAATAAGAGGGACATTCAAATAATTTTGCAGGATGCAATAGGTGCAGTCGAGAGGGCAGTGGGTTTGCGCGTTCAGGATATGGTAACGGCAGCAAAGATAATCTGTTCCTGTTGCGGGGCAGGGTTTCAGGAACGGC
Source organism: Candidatus Omnitrophota bacterium (assembly GCA_037139435.1). Taxonomy (GTDB): domain Bacteria; phylum Omnitrophota; class Omnitrophia; order Omnitrophales; family Aquincolibacteriaceae; genus Aquincolibacterium. Next base: position 4,124 of record JBAXGK010000141.1, read on the forward strand.
CCTTTAAAATTCGTGAGCCAGAGTTTTTTTTTGCCCAAGCTGAGCGGCGTTTTTCCCATGTTCCGGAGAAAGGCGTTCTTATCTGTCACGATTGTGACAGGAATGCCCCGAAGGGTCCGCAGGATGCGTCTTGAAAGGGGTGCCCGCGCGGCATTTTTATCCACATATATATGATCGATTTCAGGTATTTGTTTTGAGGGCATGCGGCATTCTACCTCGCATTTCTCATTACGTTAAAGAGAAATGCATGCGGAGCGATGAAGCTACATTTCTTGTGGATTCTGAAGCACGCTCCAGAGGTTGAGCGGGCACGGTGACGGGCAGGACCTGGCGTCGTCACCCGCGGTTCGTTTCTTCCAGCGAGAAACGACCGCGTTTGGCTCTCGCCCTTTGGATCCGTCAGTGAAAGGAGGCGGAGCCAAGCTCCAGAGAGCTCCGAACGCTGCCGCCGCTCAAGTCCTGTGCGTCGAGAGAGAGCGAGGGCGCGAGTGAGTTTTTCCGCGCGGGGAAAAAACGAACGGTGCTGAAGAGTAAACGAGAAATGCTGCGATGTGATTTTTCTGAAAAAGCAGTGAATCATCAGAAAATTATTGAAGAATCGGTTAAAAAGCTGATACTACCCTTGTCTTAAAGGCTTTTCTCAAATGGTTGACATGCTGATTTGCGATGACTTTTGATGGTAATCAGTACAGTCCCAACCAACCATCCATCCATTTTTATAAAGGTTGGGACAAGGACAGCCCTGACTATAGTTTTATTTTTCTGAAGGGAAGTCGGGACAGCCCCAAGCTCAGCTTCGCTTCGATTGATCGGGATTGGGACTAGTATAAGGAAGGGAACACACAACTCTATGCGCATCCGGTTTTCTTTAGCCTGGCTTAAACCAGCACAAGCTCCGGTCAAGGCCTTCAAGTCTTCGGGGGCTTTTTCGCTTCTGCAGGACTACACCGAAAGGATAGGCCATTTCTTGCCCTGCGACACGGGGGCATATCCCTCAAAGACAAAGTCCTGTCTTTGGGTGTGCGAACGTGGGAGGAGGGGCAAGACGGTCACTTCCGAAGAGTTAGCCAGCCAACTTCAAAAATGCATGAACTCAGGCGTTCAAGTCCTTGAGGTCGTAATCGGCGGCCCCGACGGATTCACAGATCAGGCCCTGGATGAACAGAAACCGTCTTTCCTTTGGAGTTTTGGTCCCATGACGCTGCCTCATGAACTTGCTGCTGTGGTGGCCACAGAGCAAATCTACCGGGCACTTACCATTCTCCACCACCAGCCCTATCATTCCGCACATTAGAGCGAAGTTGTAACGATGATCGACTTCGTCGTGTCTCCGAGTACCCACTTGTAATCCTGCTTCTTCGTCCTTTTTTTGTCGTCCTCCAAAATATCTTGCGGGCCTTTGTGCCAATTTTGCTGCTCAAGAAGTACGCCTATTTTCCTTAAAACAACGAATTTTGTATTCATAAATATAGTTTTATAACTTTTAAAGTATCTCAGAAGTCTTTTTTTGTATTCAGAAGTTTATAGAAGCTAATATTAGATGCATGGAGTTATAAATGCTAGT
>JBAXGK010000142.1:0-5642 GCA_037139435.1 Candidatus Omnitrophota bacterium
TCATCTCCTGATCATAAAGTCCGGACTCCATACGAAGAGCCCGGTCCTGGACTAAAAGCCTCGGAGATCCCACCGCCCCGGAGCAGGAAGCCCCCAAATCGAGCTTCTGGACCACCACATTTAAAAGCACCGCTGCCAGATCGACGGGACCGTAGGCATTCAATAAAATAGAGGGCTTCCCGTTTTTAAAAATAAAGACGGGCGCTTCCGGTCCGCGCGGTCTTTGCCCTCCGGAGATAAGTTCGGCTGACTGAGGATCTTTCACGGAGGAAGGATCGGCAACAAAATCGGTCAGCAGGTCATTTAAGAAAAAACCGTAGCCCGGGACCCTTAGCGCCGAGCCGAACGCATCTCCCAGTGTCGCCGCAAGGATCGCGATATTCCCCTGGGAATCCACGATCATGATGGAAGAGCCGAAGCGCCTCTTTCCCCTCTCTGGCACCGCAACCTTCATATCATCGGACTTCAAGACCTCATCGAATTTGATGACGCTTGCCCTGTCTTGCGCCCATGCCTCCGAAAGCAGTTCTTTGAGAGGAACATCAAAAAGATCCGGATCTGCGACTCCTGAGCGGTTCGAAAAGGCGATCTTCTGCGTTTCTCCGAGAAGATGATACGTCTCCGGAGCCTGCCCAAAACCGGGGATGCCAAAGCTGGAAAGAAGATTGATCGCTCGGAAGAGCATCACGCCTCCGTCCGCCGGAGGTCCCGCGCTGAAAAGGTCATATCCTTGATAGGTGGCATGAATGGGGTCGCGTCCCGCAATCGTATAAGCTCCAAGATCCTTTTCGTCCAAAAGACCTGGTCGGTAGGCGTCTTTGCGAATGGCGCGCGCTATCGCCTTCGCGATCGCACCCTCATAAAAAGACTCCGCCCCTTTGGTCTGGATCAGGCGAAACGCCTTGGCAAGTTCAGGTTGGGAAAATTTTTGTCCTTCTTCTAGAAGAACGCCCTTCTCAAAAAAAATCGTCTTCTCGGGATCCAAAAGGGCCAATCGCTTGGCGTTCTCACGAAGAGCCTTAGCGAGGACCGCGGACACTTCGGCCCCCTCTTCCGCCAGGTGGATCGCCGGCTCCATCAGCTTATCAAAGGGAAACTTATGAGTCCCGTATTTAGCATGAACCTCTTCGGCTAATTTCAACAGGCCGGGAACGCCCACCGAAAGCCCGCCTGTATTCCGCTCCGGCTGATAAGAAAGCGGTTTTCCACTCTCGTCCAGGAACATCTTCGGGAAGGCTTTCGCCGGCGCCTTAACACTTCCGTCAAAAGAAAGAATGCGCCGCGTGCCAATATCATAAAAAAGAAAGAGACCGCTGCCGCCGATCCCGGAGGTCTGCGGCTCAACTACGCCCAGCACCCATTGCGCCGCGACGGCTGCGTCCACGGCATTTCCCCCTTGCTTCAATACTTCCAAAGCGGCTTGCGTGGCGCGGGGATCTGAGCTCACGACCATGGCTTTTTCGCCCGTAGCGGCCTGAAGGGACGGGAGAAGGCTCAGAAAATAAAGTGAGGCAATCCAAAAAAGAACGAGAGACTTTTTGAAGGGCATTTTAGAACCTCGGAAATTCCGGAACGCGTAAGCTCTTAACGTCCCAGGATCTTTTTCGCGGCTTTAATAATATGCGGATGGGTGAGACCGTACTTTTCCAAAAGTTCTTCCGCTTGTCCGGACTCGGCAAAGGTATCTTGAATCGCAACAAAACCCATCTTACAGGGATGTTTCTTGGCGAGAAAAGTCGCGACGGCGCTTCCGAGGCCGCCCCAGATCTGATGTTCCTCAGCAACCAGAACATGCCCGGTCCGTCTAGCCTCTTCCAGGATAAGATCCGTATCCAGCGGCTTCACGGTGTGCATATCAATGACGCTGGCGCTGATCCCTTCTTCGGCGAGCTGTTCCGCAGCTTCGAGAGCTTCGAAAACTTCCAGTCCGTTGGCGATGATCGTCAGGTCCTTCCCTTCGCGCAGCCGAACCCCTTTGCCGATCTTAAAATCTGTTCCGGCCTTATAAAGGATCGGCGCTTTCGGACGTCCGGTACGGATATAAACGGGCCCAACATATTTCGCGGTCTCAAGGGTCAAGGCCCGCGTGCAGACCTCATCACTCGGGACGATCACCACAAAACCCGGAAGGCTTGTCATGAGAGCAATATCCTCGATCGACATCTGCGAGGCGCCATCTTCCCCGACCGAGATGCCCCCGTGAGAACCTATCACTTTGACATTGAGCTCTGAAAACGCGACGCCCATGCGGAACTGATCAAATCCTTTACTGACAAGAAAGGACGCAAAACTGGAGATAAAAGGAATCTTCCCGCAGGAAGCAAGTCCTACGGCCACTCCCACCAGGTTCGCTTCCTGGATCCCGACATTGATAAAACGCTCCGGAAATTTTTCGGCAAATATCACCGATTTCGTCGCTTTGGAAAGATCCGCGTCCATGACCACAACCTCTGGATGGATCTTGGCGATCTCAAGGAGGGTCTCACCGTAGGCGTCTCTCGTGGCTTTCCCTAGTTTCTTTTCCAATTTATTCGAGCTCCTTCAAAGCCTTTTGAACCTGTTCCGGAGTCGGAGCAACGCCATGAAAAGCATTATTTCCTTCCATAAAGGAGACGCCTTTGCCTTTGATCGTGTGAGCGATGATCATGACCGGCTCATCCTTGACCTTTTGGGCTTTCTCAACCGCATGCAGGATCTCTTTGACATCATGACCGTCGATCTCAAAGGTGTGCCAGCGAAAAGCTTTCCACTTATCAACGACAGGTTCCATGTCGCAGATATTCTTCGTGGAATCATCGAGCTGGTATTTGTTGTAATCCAGAAATGCGATCAGATGATCCACTTTGTGATGCGCCGCCATCGCAGCCGCTTCCCAAGTCTGGCCTTCATTCATCTCGCCGTCACTTGTGATGACATAGGTGTAATAATTTTTCTTATCCAGACGCCGCGCAAGCGCCATCCCGATCCCTATTGAAAGACCTTGCCCAAGCGAACCTGTGGAAGCCTCCACGCCAGGAAGTTTGCGCCGGTCGGGGTGCCCTTGGAGTGGGCTGCCGAGCTTACGGAAATCTGTGAGCGTTTTTGGGTCGAAATACCCGGATTCTGCAAGTGCCGCATAAAGAGCAGGTGAGGCGTGTCCCTTGCTAAGAATCAAACGATCACGATCCGGCCATTGCGGGTCCTGGGGATTGTGGTCCATCAGATTGAAATAGAGGGCTACCAGCATTTCAGTAGCGGAGAGAGAGCCGCCGGGATGGCCTGAAGCCGCAGCCCCAGTCATCTCAACGATGTGGCGACGCACCAATTTCGACTTCGCCTTAAGTTGCTCTACAGAAAGCTTTTCCATGAATTTGTGAATGCCTTGGCTGATTTGTATAGAGGAAAAAGACAGCGGAGTCTAGCGGCTTTCTCCAACATCGTCAATGACTAAAAACGCTTCAGTCCGGCGGAAGGCGTACGGCGTGACGCTTGTCATTTTCGCCGCACACCATACACCGTACGCCCGCGTGAGTTTTGAAGATTGAAGCGTAAACCTCAGCGTGTTATCCTTCTTTTATGCTAAAGCAGAGCCTTTTGATCATCGCTTCAAGCGAAAAGGATGCGGACCTTTACTACGCGACACAATTCATCGCGCCGGACGCTTTCGTTTTCCTGCAAGCCCACGGCAAAAAATATATGCTGGTAAGCGATCTAGAGATCGATCGGGCCAAAAAACAGGCCCGTGCACATACCGTTTTTTCGAGTTCCCGTCTCGCCTCGGAATACAAACAAAAACACAAAAAGGCGTGCTCCTTCATTGAACTTGTTCTTTATTTTTTAGAAAAGTTAAAAATCAAGAGCGTTCTCGTCCCCGGGAATTTCCCCGTCCAATACTATGCCCCACTAAAACACGCCGGCCTTCAGATCCAATATAAAAACGGGCTTTTTTTTGAAGAGCGCCTGATCAAGGATCGAAACGAGATCTCAGCGATCACTCAAGCCCTGCGCGCTACTGAAAAAGCCGCTCGTGACGCGATTCAAACTTTGAAACGCTCGGTGATCCGGAAAAATAAACTTTATTTTAAAGGGACGCTCCTTACCAGCGAGCTCTTAAAGAAGATCATTCATCGAACGCTTTTGGAAGAAGGCTGCGCGGGTGAGCATACGATCGTGGCCTGCGGCCATCATTCGATCGATCCCCACGACCAGGGCTCGGGCCCCCTTTTCGCCCACCAGCCGATCATTATGGATATTTTCCCGCGCAGCGAAACGACGCTTTATCACGCTGATTTCACACGCACGGTGGTCCGCGGCAAAGCATCGCCGAAGCTCAAACAAATCTATGCGGCCGTCAAAGAAGGTCAGAACATCGCGTTCAAGATGATCCGTAACGGAATCGCCGCAAAAAAAGTCCATGGAGCCATTCAAGCGAAGTTTATGCAAATTGGCTTCAAAACGGAGGTTAGGGATGGGCGCATGCAGGGGTTTTTTCATAGCACCGGACATGGACTTGGATTGGACATTCATGAACCTCCCCGTATCAGCGTTGGAGAGGATATTCTGAAAGCAGGACAGGTCGTGACCGTGGAGCCTGGGCTTTATTACAAAGGTGTGGGCGGCGTGCGCCTGGAAGATGTCATCATCGTAACAAAAACCGGCTGCAAGAACCTGACCCGTTTCCCAAGACAACTCGAGATCTAAAAATCATGGCTATTCTTTATAAGATCAGCGCCTGGGCAGGCATCCTCCTCCCCCTTTTTAATATCCCTCTCATTATGCGAATCGTCAAACGGAAGTCTGCCGACGATATCAGCCTGGTCTGGCTTTTCGGAGTTTGGATCTGCATCCTTCTGATGTCTCCAGCGGCGTTGACCTCCCCCGATTTTGCTTTCCGTGCTTTCGGCTGGACCAACGTTTTTTTCTTCACCGGTGTCGTTTTCGTCACAGTAAAATATCATCATAAATTCAAAAAATGAGTACTCCGTACGCCGTACCCCTTACGGTTTTTTAAATGCATCCCACCTATAAAAGAATGCTCGCGGGGCTTGAGAGGAAAAAGAAGGCTTCGCGCCGTAAAAAAACGTCCTCCGGAAAGTGGTCCCTTTATATCCTGAAATGCTGCGATGGGTCTTTTTACACGGGGATCACCACCGACCTCGAGCGACGCTTCAAAATGCATCAGGCAGGCAAGGCTTCCCGTTACACCCGTTCTCACGGCCCGGTGGAAATGCTCTATTCGGAGAAATGCGGCGACCGGTCGAGTGCTCTTATCCGGGAATGCGAAGTGAAGGAGTGGCCCAAAAAGAAGAAAATCTCTTTGATCTCAGGAGAATGGCGCAAGCCGCGTAGAAAAAAACAGGATCGCAAAGCGGACGCAACGCGCAACGGTCAACGCTCAACGTAAAAAATTTCAAAACAGATTTTTCGTTGTGCGTTGCGCGTTGAGCTTCGTTCGATCAATTCAGCTGATCTTCCAGCTTCACCGTCAGCGCTTCGATCTGCTTTAAAAGATAATCCGGAACCAGATCCTCTTCCTCAAGCTGGGTCTTTGCAGAATTAAGAAAACCAATCAGCCGCCGCAAAATAGAGCCTCGCTTTTGCTCCTTAAGTTCGGGTGTCTCTTTCGGCGAATGCGTCTCGAGGATCTTTTTCACCTGCGCCCG
>JBAXGK010000143.1:0-5626 GCA_037139435.1 Candidatus Omnitrophota bacterium
GATGTCTGGAAGGTAAAACCCTTAAAGCAATTTACACAATTTATTTGACGCTACCGACCGTCGCGCGTAAGACGTACGGATTACGGTGTCCCGAGTTTCACGGTGTCGCCGTACGCCGTACTCCTTACTCTATTTTTCAGACCCGCGGTCTGAAACCCGACGGCAAAATCTCCCCCGCCCCGAGGCATACATTCCGCTGATAGAGCACGGCAAACTGGCCGGGGGTCACAGCCCGTTGGGGCTTGTCAAAAACGATCTTCGCCTTATTTCCGCCAAGAGGTTGGAGCCTGCCGGGTGCCGCTGCCTGACGATACCGGATCTTCGCCTTGACGCGCAAAGACCGCTTGGGCATACCGCCGATAAAATTGCAGGGAGAAAGGAACACTTCCCGACTCAAAAGATTTTTCTCGTCGCGTGTCACTTTAAGAACATTGCAACGCACGTCAGACCCCGTCACAAAAAAAGGACCGCCAGAAAAACCAAGCCCTTTGCGCTGACCCACGGTGTAGAAATGAAGCCCTTGGTGCTTACCGATCACATGCCCCGAATCATCCCGGACCTCGCCTTCGTTTCTCCCGATCTCCTTGGCTAGAAACGGCTCCATCGCATTCCCGGAGACAAAACAAAAATCCTGACTTTGCTTGCGCTTGAGAAAGATCTCAAATCCATGATCCTCCGCCATCTTGTAAATCTCTTGTTTCGTATAGCCCCCTAACGGAAGTGTGATATGGCGAAGCTGTTCCTGCGACAGAAAGCTCAGCGAATAAGTCTGATCTTTTTCCAAATCCTTACCTTCGAGAAGTTCGAACTTTCGCGTCTTTGGATTTTTACGGACGCGCGCATAATGCCCTGTCGCCACATGATCGATGTCGTGCCGCTTGGCCCATTCCAGAAGTTTCTTGAACTTCAGATACCGGTTACACATCACGCAGGGGTTCGGGGTCTTGTGATCGCGCAGACGATCGAGGAAGTAATCGATCACTTCTTTTTTGAAATCACGCGACACATCAAAAACATGGTAAGGAACGCCTAGCTTTTTACAAACATTCTCCGCGATCTGAAAGGACTCCGTACTGCAGCAGACATTCTCCCGAAGACAATTCGCCTCATCTTTCCAGACGGGGTATTTAAGCGAGACCCCGACCGGGTCCCACCCCTTTTCTTTCAGCAGCACGAGCGCCATAGAGGAATCCACACCCCCCGACATCCCGACCACAATGGATTTGCGTTCTTTTTTCCTCATGATGAAAATCAGGGCCTGCCAAAGGAATGATAGAAGCCGGAGAGCCGGAGCCTGAAATTAAAACTGGAACCGGAAGAAGACGAGATCTTGATGCGTCTCAGGAGATAGGGATTCCCGATGAATTTACGATCATGCACATGGCTCGCGGCACAACCGTACGCGTACCCCGCTCCCCGGGCCATTTCAAGGATCTTTTCATTGAAGGAGCCGCACGGATAAGAAATCGCCCTTATTTCGCGACCCAATTTTTCTTCCAGGATCTTCTTGGAAGCCACCAAGGAAGTCCAGGCTTCTTTCTCCGGAATATCGGAAAGCGGCTTGTGCTCAAGCGAATGGCTTCCGATCTCAATCCCCGGCACCGCGGCCATCTCGCGGAGCATCTCCCAGGTCATAAAACCTTGTTTTCCGATATCCTCTGTCGTGACAAAAAAAGTAGCCGCCAACCCGAACTCTTCCAGAACAGGAAAAGCACGCTGGTAATTGTCCAGATACCCGTCATCGAATGTGATTGCGGCTTTGCGCTCAAAAAAGTTTTTTTTCCACTCGCTTTTGGCACAGGTCTCAAGACCGATCACCTGACAGCGACTTTGCTTGATCCATAGCATTTGTTTGCGAAAGAGCTCCGGACTGATCGCAAGCTTATTCGGGAACCGCTCCGGATCGAGGCTGTGATAAGCAAGTATCGGAATGAATTTCGTCATAATCATCTTTTATAAAATAAATGGTTGATTATGGCAGCACTTGATTTTCATTAAAAATAACCGGAAATCAGTGCTGCCCCAATTTCAGCTTCGTTGAAATTGATAAGTGTTGGAACAGCCCAAGTCGCCATTGATGAATACGACAAAGACTTGGGCATCATGCCCTTTTCTTCAACACATAGGCATAAACCTTTTGGATGCGTTCGCACATTTGAAAAGATGTGTATTCCAGAGCCGCTTGGCGGGCCGCCTTCCCCATCGCGGAACGTAACGGCTTTTCGCGGGCGTATCGGACAAGACAGGCCGCAAGCTCCGCAATATTTTCTCTTTCATAAAGCAGCCCATATTTCCCATGCCCTAAAAGATCCACGATGCCCCCGGAGAGCGATCCCACCACGGGCAACCCCACGGCCATGGACTCCAGCACGGAAAGCCCAAACGCTTCCGGCCAGAGATAAGGCGCTACAAAAATATCCGCGGCGCGTAATGGTTTCTCAATCTCCGGTTCATTCCCGATAAAAAGAACATCTCTCTCAAGGTGCAATGCCGCAACGCGATCCTTCAGACCTTGCGTGTAAACCGGATCTCCCGCACCTGCCACGAGTAATTTCATTTCCGGAACCTCTTTGCGAGCCACCACGAAAGCCTCGATCAGGATGTGAACGCCTTTGACGGGTATCAGCCGGCAAAGCGAGAGGATCACAAAATCCTCGTTCCGGTAGCCATAACTTTCCCGGATCTTGCCACGATCGACACCGTCGAACTTCGCGCTTAACTTCTCCACATCAATCCCATTCGACACAACCGTGATGGGGGGTAATTCCTTTTTCTTGAAGATCGTTCGCAATCCCTCTTCCATGACTTTGGAGATAGCAATCACCGCGTTTCCCCAGCACGGGAAAAGACGTCGCCCCAAACGGCGTTTATAGAACATATGCGCCGTCGAGACATAAGGAATTTTGACAAAGAAAGTTGCGCCGGAGGCCAGCACCTGTGTCACGCGGGTATGCGTGTGGATAATATCGATAGAATGGGTCTTGAGGATCCTAATAAGTTTTGGCAGCGTACTCCAAAGCCTCGGAGAAAGCTCGCTCTTACAACAAGGCACGTCATCCAGAACTATGATTCCCCTGGCCTTCAGATCCTCGGAGCAGCGCCCCTGACCGCCCCAGACAAAGACATCATGCCCTGCCTTGACCTGCTCCCCCGCCAAGGTCAGGATATACGTGGTAATACCGCCCGTATTCAAATGGTTCGTAAGATGCAGGATCTTCAAGACTTCCCTCTCAGCATAGTTTTACAGAACGAGGCATTATTATAGTCCCAATCCCTCTCAATTTCCACGAAGTGGAAATTGGGGCAATCCTGGTCACCATCTATGAAAAGAATCCAAGACAAGGATAGTCCCAATCCCGCTCAATTTCCACGAAGTGGAAATCGGGGCAATCCTAGTCACCCTCTATGAAAAGAATCCTAGACAAGGATAGTCCCAATTCCTTTCAATTTCCACGAAGTGGAAATCGGGGCAATCCTGGTCACCATCTATGAAAAGAATCCTAGACAAGGATAGCCTGACTCAAAAAAAAAGAGGCTCTTCGTGAGAGCCCCTATTTCTTTTAAGAAAAATCCCTGTTAAAACGGGGACGTACAATTCGGACAACGGACCGCCTTGATCGCGATCGTGGAGCAGCAGAAGGGACACTCTCGGGTCGTCGGTGCTGCCGAAGTCCCGGGTTTGGCCGGTTTCTGGAGCTTATTGATCTGCCGGATCATGATGAAGATCACGAATGCAACAATTAAAAAATTGATGACGTTGTTAAGGAAGAGGCCGTAATTTAATGTCGGAGCCCCTGCAGCCTGCGCCTCCGCGAGAGAGCCATAAACCTTCCCGGACATGTTGATGAAAAGACTGCTGAAATCCACTTTCCCCAGCAAAAGTCCGATCGGGGGCATGATAATGTCCGTCACCATCGAAGAAACAATCTTCCCGAACGCGGCGCCGATGATCACACCGACCGCCATATCAATAACATTGCCTCGCATAACAAATTGCTTAAACTCATCTACGATCTTCATGATCGCCTCTCCTTTTTCATGACAGAGAAGGTTCGATCTGAATCTTCGTAATGTCCCCACCCTTTTCTTGAAAAGCCTGCGCATAGACCTGGTATCGCTCAAAAAGCGCCTCGGCCTCGCGCCCGATCTCCGCGATATGACGCGCCATGGACTTGTTCGTGAAAACTTTATCCATGGGCATCTTTTGTATCTGCTGCTGGATCTTCTCGATCTCGGCCTTTTGCGCGCGGATCGCCGCCGCATACTCAAACGCTTGAACCTCAAGCTGCGAGAGGGGCATCGCCACTACTTCTTTCCGGATCTTTTCAACCGACCTCTTCGAATCCGCTTTTTTTGAACAACCCAGAAAGGGAATCAACATGAGTGCTAAAAGGAATACGGGGATAGATCGAAATTTCATAAGATTGCCTCCGTGAGCCGAAAAATTGGCGTCCCCCAGTGACACCAATTCGAACCGCCTCTGAGATGGACGCTAAAATAGTAATACCCCCGCTGATGCAAGTACCCGTCTATAGAAAGATAGCCCAGAAGGTTGCGGAGTTGCGGCATCTTAACATGACCTTTGCCGCCATTGCAAAAACTTTAAGCGTTTCAAAGCAGCTGGCGATGATAGCGTTCCGCTACCACCAAGACCAGCATCCAGGATAATTGACCATCGAATTGCAGAGACTGGCGGAACTCAACTATTCTTGAGGAACCTTTTTATATCGTCATGATTCCCGGCAAGAACCAGCTCTATCAAATCGCCTTTCCATCGAAAAAGAATCCTGGCCTTGATCCCCTTCCGCACTTCCCAGTAATCCCCCATCAGTCGCTTGAGCCCTAGACCTTGGTGGATTTGCCTGTCCTTGGAGAGAACATCGATCAGTGTCCAACAGTCTCTTTTACTTCGTCCTTTTCGGGCGGATGAAATGACTTGATCGAACGCTCGAAGAAAGGCTTGAATTCAAACCTCATAGGCCGGCAAGATGCTTCTTGGCAGCGCCCTCTTCTGAAAAAACCTCGCCTTTTTCAGAAGCCATCTTCTCGATCTTCTGCCATTCCTTAGGGGTGTAAGGTGAGCGGGCTGTAACTTCACACGGCAGAAGAAAAATGCCGTCCTTTGTCACACCAAACGCAATGGAAGAACCCTTCTGCAAACGTAACAGTTTCCTCACGCGGTTCGGTATCGTGACCTGGCCTTTTGATGTCATCTTGGTAGTTTCAATAATCGTCATGGCTATAGCTCCTTTGTATGGCTTCCTTACTTTCCTACTATAAGGATAACCTACAATAGTCGTGGTGTCAAGCGGCTGAAAAAAGTGGGTATCGTATTATGAAATTGTGTAATGGCTGAATAGGAGCAAATAAAAAGGGTGTATCCTTCTGGCGCCAACCAAGGAGGACACACCCTATGGAAACTACACTTAAAAACGTCAGATTGCTCCGACGAGGTCAAATCTTAAAGGAATGGAGGCCAGAGGTAAATGATGATTTTTGGAGTGCTGCGGCCCAGCAAGAGGTTAAAAGACTCATGAAATCGTTTCTCGAAGACACCCTCGAGCAAGATCTTGTGAAATCCGCTCGAAGGCGGCCTGGTATTCCGATTGAAGCCGGCCACCTGTTC
>JBAXGK010000144.1:0-5513 GCA_037139435.1 Candidatus Omnitrophota bacterium
CCTAGCCTGCGTTCTGACAGTGTCGGAGCCAAACACCGAAATGTTTTTAAACGTCTTGAACGCGTCAAGAAGCTCCAAGAACTTGGCAAATGGAGCGACCGTGGAACGGTTTACAATCTTCCGAAAGTGAAGTCCCAAAAGGTCAAGATGAAGAAAGAAGCGAAAATTAAGGAAACCGCCGCTGAAGGAGCCGCAGCTTCGGGCGCAGCAGCGCCTGCCGGTGCCGCGAAACCCGCAGCGGGTAAAGCTGCTCCTGCGAAACCGGCCGCTGCCGCCGGGAAAAAAGCTTAACGGAGCTCACAGATCCCTTTATGATCACGATCCGAAGATCCTTGAAAGATGATGATGCATCCGTGGTGGATCTCATCAGCAGCATTATGGATAGCGAGTTTCATGATGCCAAGCATGCCTACCCGACCGAGGATGTGGAGTGCATTGAAAAAGCCTACGGCGGTATCGGGGAAGCGTTCTTTGTCGCGGTAGATAATAAATCGCACAAGGTGGTCGGAACCGTCGCCATCAAGAAAGAGGATGGTCGGGTCGCATTGCTCCGCCGTTTGTTTGTCTCGCCCACGCATCGCAATCTCAAGATCGGAAAGCGGTTGATCGATCGCGCGCTCGAATTTTGCCGTGAAGTGGGCTATGAAGAAGTTGTTTTTAAGACGACGTCCAAGATGTCAGGGGCGATTGACCTTTGCCGGAAGAATGGTTTTATCCAGCGAGCCCATATTGTGCTGGGGCCTATCGAACTCATCAAGCTGTCGCTGGCACTTCACCCCGAAGTCCACCCCTTGAAGGGGAGAGCCTAGCATGGGGCTGTTTAGAAAGAAAAAAAACACGGAAGCACCCTCCTCGATACTTTCAGAATCCGAGATTCAGAAAAAACTTTACGGAGAATTCTATGACCGATCCACGCATGTCTTGATCGGGGATCGGGAACATTTCAGGGAACCTGCAGCGCCGCCGTTCGTTCCGAAAGAAACCCCTCCTGAAAAAGAAGTGCCGTTCGATCTTTTTAGCGTCCAAACGGAGGCGCTTGCCGAATCCGAAGCGTCTCCTCATCGCGATTCTTCGGAGGTGAAACCGGGCGATCACGCGACGCGCTATGTCCCGCTGCAGGATTTTGAAAAGAAAGCCGTTTCATCCACCTCGGCCTCCTCCAGTTCTGATCCTTCTTCCCGTTTTCGTTACAACCGTCCCCAGACGAACCTGTCGGAAGCATTTCTTGATTTTTTGAAGGGGTTTTCTGGAAAAATAGCCGAGTTGACCGGGTGTTTTTTAGACCCCAAACAGGTGGCTCTTCGCCGTTTTATTTATTGGGGGAGTGCGATCCTTGTTGTTTTCCTTCTTTTTTTTGGAGTGAACTCGCTTAATTCTCAACGGGAAGAAGCGATGCGTACTCGGTACAAAATTCCGGGTGATACTGTCCAGGTAAAACCCATGGACGCTGAGTCGACGGTGGTGCCATCTAAGCCTGCAGCCGAGCGTCCCGTGGTGATTACTCCGGCCCCGGTGCGGTCTCCGAAAGCCCCAGCAGTGGGAACGGTTACCAAGCCCGTGCTTTTGGCTGCGGAGTCTTATGTGATCCAGGTGGTGACCTATCCGTCCGCCCAAGATGCCGATTCGATCGTAAAAACATTGAAAGGTGCGGGGTTTCACGCTTTTGCCAAAGAGAGCGCCCGGCCAAGCGGAAGAGTTTTTTATATGGTGCTGATCGGAGGCTTTCGCACTGCGGCTGATGCCCAATCCCTGCTTTTGAAATTTCGTGGGCATGAGGTGGCGCGGCCTTTTCAAGATGCTTTTGTCAGGACAAACCGGTCATGAGCTCTCTCTGGGATGGTTTTAATAAACGGAAGTTTGCAAGGCTCCATTTGACCTGCGAAGTGGCGATCCAACCTGTGGGCAAACAAAAGGCTTATACCGCGAGCACAGAGGATGTCGGGATGGGGGGCGTTTCCGTTATGCTTCCGGAGCCATTGGAGCGCTTTGATCGCTGCAAGATCAGTCTGGAGCTCAAGGACGGAGAACCTCCGGTCCAGTGCACGGGGCGCAGTGTGTGGGTGATCCCGAGTCAGGATCGAAAGTCTTCTAGGAAGAATTTTGACACAGGCCTTGAGTTCCTGGATCTGGACGAGTTTTCCCGCAAGCGATTGAGAGCTTTCATTACTCCTCCCACAACGAAATCTTAAACGCGGTTTACGATGGCTCAATTATCCTCCTTCGATATCGTTTCTCAGCTTGATCTCCAGGAAGTCGACAACGCCGTCAACCAGGCAAAAAAAGAACTCCAGACACGTTTCGATTTCAAGGGGAGTCAAAGCTCCGTTGAATTTTTCAAGGACGAGAAAGAGAAAAAAATCCGTATTATTGCGGATGATGAAATGAAGCTTAGGAACCTTCAGGATATTCTTAAAACGAGGATGGCCAGCCGGAAAATTTCACCAAAGGCACTCGATTTTAAGACTGCGGAAAAAGCTTTCGATGGCTGCCTGCGGCAAGAGGTGACTCTTGCGCAGGGGATTCCCCAGGACAAGGCCAAGGAAATCGTGAAGATCGTTAAGGATTTGCCTGTGAAAGTTCAGGCCGCCATTCAAGGGGATGAGATCCGTGTTTCTTCTAAGAGTAAGGATGATCTTCAGGTTGTCATGCAGCACCTTCGAGCCGCACCTCTAACACTCCCCATTCAATTTACTAACTTTCGCTAACCTGTTTAATTGCAGCAGGTTACATCGCGTATAAATTCTTCGTTCAACCTCCGTTTTTGGCATGAAACGAGGGGTGATTTGTGAAAAATTTTTAATAAAAAAAACAGCCTCGTTCCCTTGCAAAAACTAAACTCGTGTGTTACTTTTCCCTTGGATGAAGGGGATTTAAATTAATTAAACGCATGAAGAAGTCGATAATTAACCAACGGAAAGTAGAGATTTTTCCGGTAATTGCGATGGCGAAAAAAAAAGTCAAAGGAGGAAGTAATGGATAAAGATAAGCGCAGGTTTAAGCGCTTTGACGCGTACATGAGCGTGAAGTTCACGGGAACAGAATCGACGTCTGTAAAAGGGATCGGCTTGAGCCGGGACCTTTGTCGCGAGGGTCTGAAGATCAACTCCGACAAGTCGCTTCAGGAAGGGACTCCGTTGGATCTTGAGATCACGATCCCGGACGATCCGAAGCCTATTTTTAGCTCGGGGCTGGTTATGTGGTCGAGACCTTCAGAGGGAACAGACCAGGGCTATGACCAGGGCGTCCGCTTGCTGAATATGGATCCTGTCGATAAGTTCCGTGTCCTGGATTATGCGTACAATCACTGGCTTGAAACAAAGGTCAATGACTACGCGGATCCGGAAAGCGTTCAAGAGTGGTAAGCTAGACTCTCGAAAGCTTTTTGTCGTAGCTTGCCTCCCGCACTGCTGTCCTAGACGTATCTCCGTTTTTTAAAAAACATAAGTTTTTAAAAGTTCTTCTCTTCAAAGGGGCGCCTTCGGCGTCCCCTTTTCCTTGGTCCTCGCAGAAGCCTCGCTCAAAGGGATGATTGTAAGGTGAATAGTCCTTCCTGCCGATAATCCTTCCAAGCCCTGGCCTCCATTTTATTTTCATAAAAGGTTGCCAGGACTAGTCCAATTAATCTTTTATTCTTTTGGAACGGAGAATTGGTCATGATGAATTTTTTCTCTTTTGGAAAAAAGGTCAAGCCCGAGGTGAAGGAGGGATATTTAACGGATCCGATCTCGCTTTTTTCATCCTTAACGCCGGAGGAGCAAGCTCTGATCGAGAAGCATTCCCGCCTAGTCGGTTTTAAGAGGGGTGACCTTGTTTACGAAGAGGGGACGGTGCCGGACGCCTTCTATATCATTATTTCAGGGCGTTTCCGTCTATTCACCCGCGCTCGCGGTCCTGAAAAGGAAACCACCCTTCTTTTTTTCTATCGCGGCGAACATTTCGGTGAGACCGCTCTTTTGACCGGCAGCGTGCACAGCGCGTCAGTGGAGGCAAAAACCGATGCCGTGGCGCTCAAGATTAGCGCCGAAAGTTTTCAACAGCTCCTTCACCAGATGCCGGTCCTGGCACTTCACCTTAGCCGCTCTCTCGGGCGGCATCTGACACGCGAAGATCTGGGGTATAGCCATCACAGGCGAGAGGTTCGAATTGCCGCTTTTTATTTCGCAGCCTCAACCGAGGGCATGGCGTGTTTCCTCGTGGATTTTATCAAGACCTTGCGGCATGAGACCCAAAGCAAGGTGTTGCTTTTGGACCTTTCCGGGAAATTGAAGAATCTTCTACCTGCTGAGTTCCGCCGGAGTGATGCTTCCGGATTCGATCTTAAAACGATGAATCCCTCCGATGAATCATCGATCCAAAAATCGATCTTGTCCCATGACACCAGCTTTGATCTCCTACCGTTTACGGTGAACGCGGCCCTGGATGAGGATGAAAAGAAATTCACGGGCCTTTTGACCTATTTGACGTACCGTTATGACTACCTGGTGATCTGTCTCCCGGATCGCAACACGCCTGTTGCCGTCAAAGCCCTCAATTATTCAGATCGTGTTTATCTCTGGGCGGAAAAAAGAACAGATGTTTTCACGTTTGCTTCAAAGAAAGTGGGAGAACTCTGCCAGGATTTCGGGTTTAGCAAGAACGAGATTAAGATCATCATGCCCTCCCAACAAGGGAAGGCTTTTTCCGCGGATGGGTTAGGGGCGGCTGCGGATATTCAGCTTTTTTCCATGCTTCCGTCGCTCCAGTACCAGCGCTATCAGTACGAAAAGACCATGTCTTTTCTGGCCAAAGAATGGTCGGAACGGTTAGTGGGGTTGGTTCTAGGCAGCGGTGCCGCGTATGGCCTTTCACACATTGGAGTCCTTCGGGTCTTGGAACAGGAGAAGATCCCCGTGGATGTTCTCGCGGGTTCTAGCATCGGAGCCCTTATTGGAACGCTTTGGGCTGCAGGCTATGATTCGCATGAGATCGAGAAGATCGCCAAATCTCTGGACAAGAAAAACGCATTTTTTAAGCTGTTGGGTTTCCAGGACATTTCGGCCATCCACCGCGGGTTTTTCAAAGGGAACCAGATCACGCAGTTCTTGTCGGCGTATTTGAAAGATATGACATTCTTGGATCTCAAGATTCCCGTTAAGATGGTCGCCACCGACCTTCTGACATCCGAAGAGGTGGTGTTGGAATCCGGGAATGTACTGAATGCTGTTCGTGCGTCGATCTCGATCCCGGGGTTCTTACGCCCTTATCCTTACAAGGGAAGTTATCTGATCGATGGCGGAATCGTGGATCCGCTCCCGGTGAAGATCCTCTCCAATATAGGCGTCCGTAAGATCATCGCGGTCAATGTTTTGCCGTCTCCCAAGGATCTGATCGAGCGTAATGAACTTCGACGCAAGGCTTTCCATCAGGGGTTTCAACAGCGGGGCTATTGGCAGAGAATCGCTATGAAGACCCTGGATCGCATTCAGCGGCGCTACACGGCCAATATCTTTAACGTCATGATGAATTCCATCATG
>JBAXGK010000145.1:0-5512 GCA_037139435.1 Candidatus Omnitrophota bacterium
GGCCAGAGCTACGAAGGAAGCCCGGCTCAAGGAATACGATTTTAAGACGCCCGAGGAACGCTACAAGGTCGAGCTCGAAGCCGCCAAGACTCCGGCGCAAAAAGATGCCGTGAATAAAAAGCACGCCGTTCAGGCCGAGCGCGAAGCGATGAACAGGGAGGGTGATGCTGCTCTGAAAAAAGCAGAGGACGCCGTCCGTTCAGGCACCGATCCCGCCAGGGCGAAGGAGCAGTACAATAAGGATCTGAACGACATCCATAGAAAATACGCGGCTAAAGAAACGCGCAATCAGGAACATAAGGACGTCATGGAGAAGCTCGGGTTCGATGCCAAGGAGCCGACGCCGGAGCAGAAGGCTCAAGGCATCGATAACAGGGATATCAAGCCCACCGGTAGCGATCCGAAAACGGCGGCAAGCGACATGGATTTCACGCCTCAAGGAGCGACGCCGCATGAGGCTTATAAAAAAGGTAAGAAGTACACCGACGCCATGAAGGCGAACG
The DNA here is from genome assembly GCA_037139435.1 of Candidatus Omnitrophota bacterium. Lineage (GTDB taxonomy): Bacteria > Omnitrophota > Omnitrophia > Omnitrophales > Aquincolibacteriaceae > Aquincolibacterium. The sequence goes on from JBAXGK010000145.1 coordinate 504, forward strand.
GTCACAATGTTGTGGAGTACGGCGACCGCTGGGTCGACACGACCACGGATTCTACGATCTGGAAACCGGGATTCGGCGCGGACAAGCCCGGGAGCAGCTCCTTCGAAGCGGAAGTGATCTTCGGAACGCTGCCTCATAGTGATAAATTCGGGACGAAAGGCGGCATCGAGTGGACTTCCAGCGCGACCCATGAAACCGCCGATCCTTTGGGCGCGGTGCTGGCCAATACCGGGAAGGCCGTGGGCGCGGGGCTCGGGAATCAACATCCGGTGGATCTTCATACCATCGGCAAGAGCGCGTCAAAAGCTGCCGAGCTGACAGGAGTCGATGTGGAGTCTCAGCTGAAGTCGCAGATCGATGCGCTGAGAGGGCACCAGACGCCGGAGCAGGCGGGCATCGTGGATCTTGGCGCCGATCAGGCGACCAAGGATAAACAGATCCAGACTTTTCTCGGGAGAGTTCAGTCGCTGATGACGTCGGCGTACAAGTCGGCGAAAACCACGTCCGACAAGAATATGAAAACCCTGGAAGCGCAGGCGAAGGCGGCCGGAAATACCGATGAGGGGTACAAGCTCCGGGCTCAGGTCAAAGCCTACAAGGCTGGGAACGATGCGGCGCTTACGACGATCTCCCAAGTGTCACCGGGACTTGTTGCGAAGATGGATCCTGCGGCGAAGGTGGGGGATATTGTTCCCGAACTCTCCGGCACCGGGAAAGGGCCGCTCAATCTCGGCGGCCTCGCGAAGGAGTTAACCCAGGATCGTGAGGACGCAGCGAAAGCGCCGCCTCTTCCCGCGGACAGCAAAGACCCGGCGTTCGCCGGGCTCGACAAACGGTGTGAAGCGGGCGTGAAGAAAGTTTCCGAGAAGCTCGCGGCGGCGAAACCCGGCAGCGAAGACGCGAAGTATCTGACGGAACTGAAAGCCGCGCTCGAGCAGGGCGCGAAAGATCCGGCCGAAGCGGTGCGCAGTGTGCGCGGCGTTTCCGGGACGGAGCTCTCCGTGGTCTTGGCCCAGTTGGGTGTTCCATCGGATCTTGATAAAAAGAAGAGCTAGTAGCGCCTTAAACTGATGATGATCGAAAAAAACAAGTCTCTCAAGGCGCTTAATACGTTTGGCATCGACGTTGCGGCAAAATATTTCACGGAGATCCGTTCAGTCGAGGAATTTCAGGAGCTTGCCGGTGATAAAAGGTTTTCAGACGAAAAGAAACTGATCCTGGGCGGCGGGAGCAATATTATCCTGACGGGGGATTTCGACGGTTGCGTCGTGAAGAACGCGATCCCCGGGATTTCGGTTGTGAACGAGACAGGCATGGCAGTGACCGTGAAAGCCGGGGCCGGCGTGGGCTGGCACGATCTGGTGCTGTGGTGCCTCGATAAGAACTTCGGAGGGTTTGAGAATCTCTCTCTGATCCCGGGCCTCGTGGGGGCCGCGCCGATCCAGAATATCGGAGCTTACGGCGCCGAGCTCAAGGATACCTTGCTCGAATTGGAAGCGATCGAGATCCGATCCGGCGCTTTGACGAAATTCAGCGCAGCGGATTGCGCCTTGGGATACCGCGACAGCATTTTTAAACGCAAATACCAGGGACAGTTTCTCATCACCTCGGTTTCGTTTAAGCTTACCAACCTTTCGACTTCCAAAATTCCTTACCGCTATCAGACAGAATACGGCGATGTGCGGAAAACCCTGGATGAAATGAAAGTTCAGGATCTTTCTCTAACGGCCGTGAGCGAGGCGATCTGCCGGATCCGTCGCGCCAAGCTTCCGGACCCGAAGGAGCTCGGGAATGCCGGAAGTTTTTTCAAGAATCCCTCGATTTCTAAGGCTCAATTCACACAGCTTGCCGCTCAATATCCCAAAATGCCGCACTATCCTCAGCCGGACGGTACCGTGAAAGTACCGGCGGGCTGGCTCATAGAAGCGTGCGGGTGGAAGGGAAGGACCGTCGGCCGTGCGGGCTGCCACAAAACCCAGGCGCTGGTGCTTGTGAATTGTGGCGGCGCTACGGGCAAGGAAGTCCTGGCTCTCGCCGGCGCTATCCGCCTATCTATAGAAGACACGTTCGGAATTGCCCTCTCCCCGGAAGTCAATATCGTCTAAAACTCGTCCCTTACATTTTATTGAGAGCCCCTGGGGTGATGCTTAAGGTTCCCAGACCTCGATAACGGATTATTTTTTTTAGAGAATCAGGCGGTAGGGGTTGGGAGTGAGTGCAATCTGCGCTTGAGCAACTCGGTGTCAATGAGGCGCGTTTTGTAGGTCGCGACCCTCAAGTGTGCGGCTGTTCTGCTTACGGCGATCCTGACCACTTCCTCGTTTTTGGATTTACAGAGGATGATCCCGACGGAGGGATTTTCATGCCGGGTTTTGATCTTCTCATCCAACGCCGCAAGGTAGAATTGCATCTTGCCCGCGTACTCGGGCTTGAATTTTCCCGTCTTTAGCTCCACCGCCACAAAACAGCGTAAAAGGCGATGATAAAAAAGAAGGTCCACGTAGAAATCATCGCCCCCGACATTCAAGCGATATTCTTCGCCGGCAAAGGTGAAATGCCTCCCAAATTCGAGGAAAAAATCTTTCAGATTATTCAGGATCGCTTTCCGGAGCTCTTTTTCATTGTGGCGGTCTTTTAATTCAAGAAGGTCGAGAATGTATTCATTCTTGAAATGCGCCAGCACGGCGTCTTTCCGGTTTTGTGGTTTTGGGGGAGTTTCGCATGGGGTCTCCTCGGAACGTTCGTAAGCCAATGCCTTGACCTGGCGTTCGAGCTCTCGAAAGCTCCAGCGATTTTCAGCGCAAGCGCGGAGGTAGTATGCTTTTTCTCCCTCGGTACGGGTTCTTTTCATAAGAAGAACATTATGAAACCAGGGTAATTCTCTCGACAGTGTCGAGAGAATTGGCTTTCGCCGGTAGACCTCATAAAACTGCCGCATTCGCCATAAGTTTTGGGATGAAAACCCGCGGCTCTCCGGGAATTCCCGCCGGAGGTCTCGGGAAATTTTTTCGACGACGCCGGAGCCCCACTCCTCGCGCCTTTGAAACTCCACGATCATCCGGCCGATATTCCAATAAAGCTTGATCAGCTCACGGTTGACCGTCTGAAGTGCCTGATATTGCGCCTTCCGGATCCGTTCTTTGAGCTGAACCAGTAATTGCCCGTAACCTGCGCGGGTGAGTTTTTCCTTCATGAGGATTGAAACCCGCACTGATTTTTCATTGATAAATCATAGATTGGAAAATTAGTGCAGTCCTCATTTTCAATTTTAGAATTGATGGAAATCAGGACGATCGGGCCTTTGGGTTTTGGCGCGGGTGGGGCGAGGAGCTCCCTTAAAGCATCAAAGACGATCTTGAACTGTCCGTCATATTTCCGTTCCATTTCCTCGATCTTCTTTTTCAATTTCGTGTGGGTTCCCATCATATGTCTGATCCTGGAGAAAACGCGCATGATCTGGACATTGACGCGGATCGCGGTTTTGCTTCGGAGTACGCTTGAGAGCATGGCGACGCCCTGTTCTGTGAAAGCATAGGGGAGATGCTTAATGTTCTGCCCCTGTTTCAAGGTCACAATGTGTGACCTTGAAGTTCGCGCCTCGGTCCAGTTCAAGCGGAACATGAAATCTTTTGGGAATCGTTCCGGGTTCCGTTTGACGGCCTGGATCAGGGCCTTGACCTGCACGCCGTACAGTTTTGCCAAATCGCTATCCAGCATGATCTTTCTGCCGCGAAGCCAATAGATCTTAGCGTGAATAGCCTCCGCGGGGATTACCTCAATCGAACCAAGTCTTTTTGTCAGCGTTTTCATGTAAATATTTTATATAAATATTTAGCATAAATCAATATAATATTTATTTATAGTCACCATTGAAGCGTCTGAATTACGGGGACAGGATGTAATGCGTGGAACGTCGAACGGGGAATGGGAAACGCTTGGAACAAAAGTTTTTTCGCTCCCCGTTTGTCGTTAACCGTTCCCCGCATATCAGCCTGTCCCCTTTATTTTCGTTCTCCGTTTGTCAAAGAGGGTGGTTTCTTTCTAAAGACCGTAAAAAAGCTGTTAAGAGCACGTCAAGATGTCCGCTTTTTGTAGCACGTGATTTGTCCGCTTTTGGTTGTTGGTTGTTTTGGTCTCTTGAATCTCTTCGGGTTTAAATCTGGCGATAATGTGAGGTCCGTAGGTGACGGTGATGGCATCATCGAGATGTTCATGGATCGTGACTTTGCATTTAGCAAACGAGATTCTGAATTTCGAAGGTTGGATCTGAAGGATCCTGTTGTTCCAGTGGACGGTGTTGTCGCATCCGACGGAACGTTGTTCTTTGATCGAGAAGACGAGGTCAAGGTTTTTACCACGGTGAGGAGTAAAAGCCGTTCCTTTTTGCTCCGGGGGTTTTACGAAAGAGGCCCGGTACTGTGGCAGGAAGGTTTCAAGGATGTAGCGGTTGGCATCGGGGATGGTTTTGATGCCGTAGAGTTTGAGTTCATTGGGCAAACGACCCTGCCACGTTCCGAAGATCCTTTCTGACCGGCCCCGTGCTTGAGGAGAATAAGCGGGGATGGGTTCGATACCGAGTTCAAAGAGGGCTTGTCCGATCTGAGTGAGGTTGGAGAGATCGACTTTTGGGCTGGCCGGCGGAGTTCGGAAGAAGTGACTGGCGCGATCCGAATAAAGGGAGCAAAAAACCCCTTTGGACCGAACGACATGGCGTAGAGCCAGCATACACTCCCGGGAGTTCTCTTGGGGGACGAGTTTAGCGTAATAGATGTCCCCGGTGGCATCATCAGCGACCACAATGAGGTCTTGATGGCCTGGAAGGCTCGGGACCCATGAGTGCGTGGAACCGTCGATATGGAGCATCATTCCGGGGATAGGTTTTCTGGGCCGGCGTTGGTGGTGTTTTGATTTTTTGGAACGAACTTCGACGTAGCCAGCGCCTTGGAGCAGGTTTTTAACCCAAGTGTATTTATAACCGATGCCGTACTTGGCGAGTTGTTCATAAAAGT
>JBAXGK010000146.1:0-5492 GCA_037139435.1 Candidatus Omnitrophota bacterium
TCCATACATCGCCGTTATCGGCCTTGAATTGGTTGTTGAGTTTCGTACCGGGCGCATGGATATGGAGATCCCACTTTCTCCACTCCGATCCTCTGGGCCAAGTTCTTGTCATAGCGTCAACTTTCTCACGAGAAGCCCGCATGAGCGGCTATTACGGGACGAATTCAATTTGGCGTTCTATGCCACATAACATTCGGCATCACCGGGCGCCGGTTTTATCGGCGATCCGGTGCATGCCATAGTTAGGCGTCTTCCTGCGCTTTCAGCCCCGCCTCGACATCGTTTGGGGCGCCCTCCCAAAGAGCGGAGAATCCCCTTTCGTCAAGAATTGGTGCCGATCTCATCTTCTCCTTCGCGCCCGTATCACTGAGGTCAATCTCATTAAACCTTCCTGAGAGTACACGCATATGCGCATAGCACCCGATGTCTATTGCCATCGGGTGGTATGTCCCCGGCCGCGACTTGTGTGTTATCGCCGAGCCCGCACTGTGAATAATGCGATAGTCAAGAAGACGGTAGAGAAGTGCTCGGATCTTGTCATTTTGCTGGAGAACTGACTCTGATACCAGGACAAGATTAGTCTCGCGCTCAATGCAGAACTGGCGGATGACGTAGATACCTTTGATTAGAACGCCTTGCTCGACACCCTCGGAATCCTGCTTCAGTTCCTCAATTCTGCGCTCGAAATTAGCGCGGCTGAGGATACGAACATCGTCCTTTCCGATCCTGCCATCCCCTGCCGGAGGCTGGACGGTCTCAAGAACTTCCAGAAACAACGACAAGCAGTCACGCGGCACACCGCCACCTGCGAGAACGAGTCGTTCGAAACCGGCACCCTTGAAAAGCGCGTTGATCTCGGTAGGCGTGATCCTAGCGAGGCGGCCAAACTCCCCCAGTATCCTGCGGTTCTGCTCAACAGTCCGCCTGAAGTCCGTGAAGGTAAAGTCGATATTGATTGGCTGGTAATCATGTCTTTCTTGGGCACCGACCGGCTGGCCTCTACAATCAGCATACAACGTGCTGGCATGTCGGAGCGTAGCCAGTTTGAAGTAGAGCGGAAGGTCTTTACAGAGCCTATGTATGTAATCAATTACAAGGGGTTGATCCGCACGAGCGAGGTGGTAGAAATCGTCAACCTGCAGAAACACGGTCTTGACTGAGATTGAGAGGTCAAAGAACTCTCGGATCTGCTGCTTGAGTCTCGGGAGCCAGATGTCGAGTTCGCGGATCTTGTCTTCGCTCACCTTGTAGCGCTGCTCGATTCCCCGCGTCGTGTGTTTGGACAGGCCTGTGGTGAGATTGAGGTCTATGGGTGGGAGCCTCGCAGCAACCCCGGCCTTCTGAGTGTGTTTGATCTCCGACGCCTGGGACGCGCACACCTCCTTCTCTTGGCGGTCTTCCTTTTGCTTCAGCTCCTGCAGCTGCCTGCGGATATCAGCGACAAGCTCCCGCGATCGCTTCTTCCGCCCGAACCATCCTGTTAGGTGTTTCTCAAGCTCACCGAAGAGTGCGTCCAGGATCTCGATCAGGACGTTCGGAAAGGAGTGTTTTTTGAAGTCCTCGCAGTTTAGGTAGATTGATTTTATGTCCTGCGAGAGTGTCTTCGCTGAGTGGTGGAGGAGCAGGGTCTTTCCGCATCCGCGCCTACCGAAAATTGCATGATTCTGTCGTGCAACGGCATCGGAGAGCACGTTTGCCACGTCGATGTAGGGCACAGGGTCAGCGCCGCCCCGTTGGACTCGTAGGTTCTCGGTGATCACAATCCTGAGCTTCTTGGTCTTTTCTGGTTCCATCATGCCTCCATCTTCATACTGGTTTGTCGCCAAACAAGAAAAATAGCGACTTATTTCTTTCAGGAAGCAGCCTCGATCTCTCCTTTACATCCCTGCCGGCTCTTTTATCCGCTACCCGTACGAATCTTTGAAGAACTAAAATTTTCATATTGTCCGACACCACCGATTCTGGAATTGATAACCGTTGCATGTTCACAATATTGTGGCTATGCGGTCGTATTCCTCCAAGCATTTGCGTTTGGACATGAATTCGCCGAAGGCCTGTTCTTCCTTGCGTTTCAGGACGGGGAAGGTGTCGAGAATGTAGGCGAATTCGTCGCGGGTCAGGCCGAAGAGATGGGCAACGTAGGCGTCGATCTCTGCACGTAACTGCACCCGATCTCCGGTGTCGCCCCGGTTCGGGTTGCGGTCGTGGACGCCGCAGACGGGCGTCCATTCTGAGGTCAGATTGGCTACTGACTCGGCAAGGCGTTGTCGGATGTCCTGTTCATGTTCCGGGCCATAGTTCGTCAATTCAATTGGATGAGTTTTATTCGGGTCACTCCACTCAGAATATACATCAGTCCATAAATTGGCATAATCTCTTGACGTACAGATTAATCGAGCACCTCTGCGCAAAATCTCACCGTAATAATAATTGCCATTCGATAGCCTTGGTAAAGGTAATTGATTCAGGATAAAAATATTCAGATTGGCAGAGATCTTCATTCCAATTAACCAGCCATAAATAAAGGAATTTAGAAGACTTACAACAAAAATCAAATTCCCATATGAGTAATATGGAGATTTCAACAGTTCATTGTTAGAATTCACTAATCTCGACTCACTTAAATATTCCCAGGGAAGTGCTGTGAATAAGGAATTCCCAATACATACATTCTTGGGTAAAACGGTCGAAATCAAAGCACGCTCATCACTCCTTCGTCCTATAGATCGCACTCCAAACCTGTAGTTACTAAAAGAAATAGGAATTGTAATATTTGATGATGAAATCAACTTGCCCAAATTTGAATTCATGCCAATCCTATACATTTCTTTTTTCCGCAAATAATTTTCGGCTTCAGCTCTATCTATTGCCCAATTATTAGACGAATATTCGTTATCAAACTGATTGATCATTTTTCCTTCATATAGGATGTACCCGTCAACATTTTGCTTAAACATATAACTTTGATGCGTCATATTGAACTCAACCGATAGCAGAGGAAATCTCCACGGAAGAGAGGCGTCAGTATTTCCCAAGAGAGGAAAGTCGGCGTAAATTTTACCAGCTATTTCAATATCGCGTTGGGCATTGAATTCTGTTATACTCAGAGAATCGGGAGAAAATCTAACAATATCTTCTGGCTTCAGTAGGATAGCTCGTTTCTCAATTGCAGGTAGTTGTTCAGGATCGTGTTGCATGAATGCACATCGAATGTTTGGATTAGAATTGTCTTTTACAATGCATAGCACTATGAACTTAAACTGGTTATGTACTGATTTGAATACTACCGGAAATCGGTTCTCAAAACAGTAGATTGATTCGATCGCGCGTGTATCAAAGAAGAACTCCCTAAGTCCTTTGGTTGCAGAATCTGAATAGAATCCAGCAGGCAGGATAATGCCCATTCGTCCGCGAGCTCCCAAACAATGGAAGTCCCTTTCTACAAATAGTTTATATAGATTGCTTCCAGGGGGCTTTATATTCTGGTGTGCATAATCTGGATGATTCTGGAAGAAATAAGATGCTTCATAGAACAACGCTTGATATTCGTGCCAAGCCTGTCTTATATTTAAATTCTTGCATAATTCCTCCGTCCGCTTCTCGGCTTCTGTGTTAGTTAGTGTTCTAAACGTTGAATCATAAGAAGAGAAGAATTCTTGTGTTTTGGGATTCCATGTATCCCACGGAGGATTGCCGACTTATGCGTCAAAACCGCAATTATCCTCTTGGAAGACGTTTGGAAACTCCAAGGCCCAGTGGAAAAAATGATGCCGTTTGGCGAGGGCCTTCATCTTCTCGTGCAGTTCCAGTTCATTCACGGACGCAGGCTTTTCACCTTTTGCCAAGCGGAGGAAAAGATTATGGTAATCGTCCGATTTCACTGAGCCGTCCATAAGGTAGGCAGTGTAGAGATCGGCAAGGGGTACCAGAGGACTGATTTTTTCAGCTCGGGTATCTTCATGTATCTCCTTCTGACGTTCTGTGTCGTCCTCTGCGACCTGGGTGATGGTCACCATATCTCGCGCCGCCCTTGTAAAAGCCTCCATCAACTCCTCTGGTAAGGACAATTCCAGTTGTTCATTCCTTCTTTTAGTCTTCTTTTCCAAATCTTTATTACGTTTCGGGATAGTCAAAAGTTGGGAAAGATGTCGGATACCGATCAGGCTGTTCCCGCACCGCAAATGATGGTCGAGAAAGGTCAGCTTGTGGTCTCGGGCGAAGCAATTGAGCCAAAGGGAAAGCTTGGCCAGATGCACTGCCAGAGGATTCAAATCCACACCGTAGAGGCAGTGGCGGGTTATGAGCCGCCGCCAGTGATTCGGTTCGCAGGTCGTCGGCGAGGACAGGCCCTCAACAGCGGGGATTTCGGCAAGGAGGCTGACAATCAGATCGGTAATCTGGTCGGCGGCGTTGACAAGAAAATGGCCGCTACCCATACCGGGGTCGCAGAGTTTGAAGATAAGGACGACTTCCTTTACGTAGCGCTCCACCAGGGCGATGACCGACTGGGCCGCACCCCGCCGGACGGCCACGTCATGCCCTTCGTGGGCTTCCCGGGTAAAGAGATCGAATCGCTCCCGGTAGTCCTCGGCAAAACGATCCTTCAGGGGCTGAATGACTGTTTTACCGTTGAGAAACCGGACCAGGCTCTCCGGTGTGTAGTATGAGCCGGTCTGCTTGCGCTCCAAAGCGGACTCGCCAAAATAAACATCGCCTTTTTTTATGAGACTGTCGCTCTTTTGGCGGGTTGTCTCCGAAGCCAGCAGGCTTTCTATACCTTTCTTTGTCCGGCGACGAATACGATCCGCATCGGCTAAAGTAACATTAAATTCGAGAATGTTCTCGTACATTTCACCAAGGTGGCGCACCTCCAGATTTCGGTAGGGGATAGGGTATTCCCTATCCGGATCCGAGTCATAAGGCTCTACATAGGCCATGAGATAGAGGGCGCGAGCAAGAAAGTCGTTTCTCAGTTGCTGTTTTCCCAGAAACTTTTCCTGCTCATCATCAAAGAGACCGCCGTTATATCCCATGATTCCATACTCCGGATCGCCGTCATTGACAGCATGGATCAGTCCTTTGAGGTGTTTCCAGAGATCATATCCTTCATGGTCGGACCGGGTTCCCCACCGGAAACAATGGGCCTCAAGGCAGAGGGCCTGAATGGAATGCTTGGCATAAATCTCCTGCTTTTCTACCTGGGATGGCAGAAGGCTGCGGGACTCGGCGTAGAAGAGGAAAAGGCAACGATAGAGGAGCTTGACGGCGCTTGCGAATATCTCCCGTCGCTCCTCCGCGGTGTATTCTTCACCCTTGCGAGGAGTATCCGCGATGAAACCGTTACAAATATACTGAAGGACTTCGTCAATCTGTTGGAGAAGCGGGGATTTTACCTTATCTTCAAGAAGCTTCTCGGAAGCCGCCATGTCCTGGTCCAGACGGCAGGTATAAACACCGAGTTTACGGGCGTCTTCCTTCCTCTCTTCTTTGTC
>JBAXGK010000147.1:0-5471 GCA_037139435.1 Candidatus Omnitrophota bacterium
GCGTTGGGCAAAGGTTCGATCACGGTCCCTTCTACTTCGATCGCATCTTCTTTCGGCATTGCTTAATGAGCCTCATCGACTGCACCGCGTCTATTTAACTCTAGGGGTTCGTGATACAAGGATTGTGAACCCTAAAAATTTAATCTGACGCAGCACCCGTTAAATTCATAAATCCATTTTCTATAAAAACGATCGTATCTTCGTAATGACTGGCATTTTTACGGTCTTTTGTGACCACCGTCCAGCCGTCCTCAAGAGTCTCCACCGCGTAATGCCCTTCAGTCACCATCGGCTCAATCGCGATGACCAAACCTGGTTCAATCTTTGCGCCGCGCCCAGCTTTTCCATAATTGGGAACCTGCGGATCCTCGTGAAGTTGCCGCCCGATCCCATGTCCCGCATAATCCCGGACCAATTGAAATCCGCGCGCTTCAACGTACTTCTGGATCGCTTCTGAAATATCCCCGATCCGCCAACCCGGCTGATAAGCTGCAAGGGCTGTGTCCAGAGAATCCTTGGCTGCGCTGATCAACGCCTGCTTTTTCGGATCGGCAACACCCACTTGCCAAGTCCTCGCCGCATCCGCGAAAAAGCCACTCCACTTCACCCCGACATCAAAACTGACCAGGTCGCCTTCTTTCAAAGCACGTGCGTCAGGGATCCCATGCACCACGGCCTCATTAACGGAAATGCAAGCTGTCTTCGGAAATCCTCGATAACCTTTGAACGCCGGCTCCCCGCCATTCTCAAGGATCACTTTTTCCGCCGCGCAATCCAAAGCTTCCGTCGTTACGCCCTGAACAATCATGGGCTTCACGACCGAGAATACCTTCTTCAGGATCTTCCCCGCCTCCAAGATCAGTTGAATTTCACGTTTCGATTTCAACTCGATCATGCGCGTCTAGCGAATCTTTTCAAAGAGCTTTTCTAGGACTTTCTGAACCGCCGGAGCATCGCCCTCGGCCGGGACATCATGCAGCAACCCTTTCTCGCCATAGAACTCCACGAGTGGCTTCGTCGACTCGTGATAAACTTTAAGCCGGTTCAGAATCGTCTCCGGCTCATCATCCTTGCGAGTCGTCAACTTTTCCCCATCCACATCGCAAATTCCGTCTTTTTTCGATGGCATATTGCGAACATGATAGATCTTTCCGCACTTAGGACAACCCCGCCGACCCGAAAGTCGGTCCACCAGTACTTTTTCCGATGCCATAAAATTAATCGCAGCCGCCAGCGTGATCTTTTCTTTCGCAAGAAATTTTTCCAAGGCTTCTGCCTGGCCGATCGTTCTCGGATACCCGTCCAAAATAAAACCTTTGGAGCTTTTCAATCCTCGAATCGCATCGAACATCATGTTGTTTACGAGTTCGTCAGAGACCAGCTCTCCGCGTTCCATGACGGCCTTTGCCTGCAACCCGAGCGGCGTACCTTCCTTGACATTCTTTCTCAAAATATCTCCGGCAGCCAACTGAAGAACGCCGTATTTTTCACAAACAACCTTGGCGTGCGTTCCCTTCCCGGCTCCGGGAGGCCCCAAAAAGATCAAATTCATTAACGGCGGCCCTTTAATTTGCCCCGTTTGATGAACCCGTCATAATGTCTCATCACCAACTGTGACTCGACGGACTTCATCACATCCAACACCACACCGACAATGATAAGAAGCCCGGTCCCGCCAAAAAAGCTCGCGATCAAGAACGGAATGTTCAACACATGGGGCGATGAGACAATCTTCGGGAAAAGCGCGATCAAAGCCAAAATCACAGCGCCCGCCGTCGCAATCCTCGTCATCAGGTAATCCAGATATTCCGCCGTGTTCTTCCCCGGCCGGATCCCCGGAACGAAACCACCGTACTTCTGGAGATTGTCGCTCACTTCAATCGGATTAAACGTAATGGCTGTGTAAAAGAACGTGAAAAATACGATGAGGAGCGCGTCTAAGGCCATATATCCACCGCTCCCGTAACTAATCGCCTGAGCAATCCGTGTGAACGCCCCGGCATTCGGGAAAAACCCCGCGATTGTCGCGGGAAACAAAATCACCGACTGGGCAAAAATGATCGGAATAACACCCGCCTGGTTCACCTTGAGCGGCAGGTACGTGCTCTGCCCACCGTAAGTCCTGTGTCCACGAATCTGCTTCGCATACTGGACCGGGATCTTCCGCTGTCCCTGAATGATCAGAATCAGAAATATAACCGCGCCAACGAAAAGCCCGCACATGATCACAAATTTCCACCACGCAAGCTGCTGGCGCGAGGGATCGAAAGGGGAAAGCAATACCCATGTCTGGCGCAAAGCCTCAGGCAAAGAATCAATGATTCCGGCCGTAATAATGATCGACATGCCGTTACCGATGCCGTAATTATCGATCTGCTCGCCGAGCCACATGATGAACGCCGTTCCCGTGGTCATCGTAAGCATACACATCAAACGAAAGCTCCAGCCCGGATCCGGAACGATCACCGACCCGCCAAACGCCGCCGGATTTTCAAGCCAAAGAGCGATAAAGAACGTCTGCAAAATACTCAGGACAATTGTCCCGTAACGCGTGTACTGAATGATCTTCTTTCGGCCTTCCTCGCCTTCTTTCGCGAGTTTTTCCAAAGCCGGGATCACCACGGTCAAAAGCTGTAAAATGATTGATGCCGAAATGTAAGGCATGATCCCCAGGGCGAAGATCGTTGCTTTCTGGAGCGCGCCGCCGGTGAACATCCCCATAAAACCAAGCAGGGAACCGCCTGCCATATGCTGCTGGAAAAATTTGGCTAGAGCAACGCCGTCGATCCCGGGCGTCGGTACGTAGGTCCCAATCCGATAGACGGCGATAATGCCGAGCGTAAAAAGGATCTTCTTACGCAAATCGGGGATTTTTAGGATGTTTCCGAACGCTTGTAGCACCAGAACTCCGTTCTTTTTATTTATTTCTCGAGCAGAACGGCTTGTCCACCCTTAGACTCGATCTTCGTCTTGGCGGAGCCGCTGAAAAGATGGGCCTTCACAGTGACAGCTTTTGTAAGATCGCCCGTGCCAAGAACCTTCAATCCATCATGAAGCTCCTTGATAACGTTCTTGGCGAGCAATAATTCCGGAGTGATCTCTTTATCCTCAAGCTTGGCCAACGTCTGAAGATTCACGATCGCATAAACTTTCTTGAAGGCCTTGCGATTAAACCCACGCTTCGGAAGGCGTCGGTAAAGAGGATTCTGTCCCCCTTCGAATCCCGGATTCAATGCAAACCCGGCACGCGCTCTCTGTCCCTTGTGTCCCTTGGTCGAGGTCTTTCCGTGACCGGAACCGATCCCGCAACCCAAACGTTTCTTACGCTTTTTATAAGGAGTTTTATGCCTCATGACACTTTTTCTCTTTCTGAGTCATAACGAATCTTTCGGTCCACAAGCGCGGTCAATCCATCGATCGTGGCCTTCAGAACGTTAATAGAATTATCACTTCCAAGGCTCTTGGTCAAAATATCCTTAATTCCACAGGCTTCGCACGCCGCGCGAACCGAACCGCCGGCGATGATCCCGGTACCGGCCGAAGCGGGTTTCAACAACACTTTCGCTGCTCCGTAGCGACCGATCACCTCGTGAGGGATCGTCGTGCCTTTCAGCGTGATCTTGATGATGTTCTTGCGCGCCGCGACGAGGGCCTTACGAATCGCGTCCGCGACCTCGTTAGCTTTTCCCTGCGCGTATCCGAGTTGAGCCGTACCACTCCCCACCACCACCAATGCACTGAACGAAAAGCGTTTTCCGCCTTTGACAACCTTGGCACAGCGATTGACCTGAATGACCTTTTCATAAGTCGACGAACCATCCGCCGACATGGAAGGCGTTCGGGAAGACCGCGAGGGAGACTGAGGAGCCCTCGGACCCCCTTTTTGCTGTGTTTTCGGCGCTGCGGCTGTTTTTTCCATGCTTCTTAGATTTCCTTTCGGTGACTACTTTAAAATTGAATGCCGTTCTTACGAATCGCTTCGGCCACAGCCTTCACTCGGCCATGGTAGAGATAACCGCCGCGATCAAACGATATTTTCTGCACGCCTTTTTTCTTAAGCAGCTCGGCGAAAAGCTGGCCCAGCTGTTCAGAGACGTGGGTCTTTCCCTTCTTAGAAGCTGCTTTCGCCACGTCCTTATCCAAGGAGGACAACGAGGCAAGCGTTTTCTGAGAAACGTCATCGATCGCTTGCACGAAAATATTCTTCAGGGAACGGTGTACGACCACCCGCGGCCTTTCGGCTGATCCGATAACCTTCTTACGGACCCGACGATGCCTCTGTATCCTTCCCCATTCTTTATCTTGAACCATAAGTTCTAAACTCCTCTGCACTGCGTTACTATTTATTTTACGGGTCCGCGGTGCTGCGTGTACCCCTAAAACTTAAACTGACACGGCACTGACCGTATTAACTAACCGTTTTACCCTGTTTGCGGCGCACATGTTCGCCAAGGTAGCGGATGCCCTTCCCCTTGTACGGCTCGGGCTTCATGAAACTGCGAATTTCGGCGGCTGTCTGCCCAACGCGTTGTTTGTCTGCACCGGTAATAACTATCGAAGTCGGCTTCGGGCATTTGATATCCACATCCTTACCAAACGGGTAATCGATAGGATGGGTGAAACCGAGCAGCAGGGTTAGCATGCTATCCTTCACGGCGGCCTTCATACCGACACCGACAATCTCAAGCTCCTTGGAATAACCTTCGGTCACGCCAATCACCATGTTCTGGATCAAGCTACGCGTAAGACCATGGAGCGCGCGATCGGTGCGAATATCCGTAGGACGAGTGACCTTAACCTCCGTCCCCTCGACCTTGACGGTGATCCGAGGATGAACACTTAAGACAAGTTCACCCTTAGGCCCCTGGACTTTAAGGGTCGTGCCGTGAACCGCAACTTTGACTTTTTCCGGGATTGTAACTGGCTTTCTTCCGATGCGTGACATAATTCCTTTTTATTTTCCGCTTAAGGGATCTTTACCAAACCGTGCAAAGAAATTCACCGCCGGCTTTGGCCTCACGAGCCTGCCGTCCGGTTAAAACGCCTTTAGGCGTTGAAAGAATCGCCACCCCGAATCCTCCGAGAACCTTCGGGATTTCCTGATAGCCAACATAGCGCCGCAAACCCGGCGTGGAGATGCGCTTCAGCCCCTGGATCGCCGCTTTCTTGCCCCCAGGAAGATATTTCAGATGGATACGTACAAAATTCTTGTTTCCATCATTGAAGGGTTTCACGTTCTCGATGAATCCCTCGCTCTTCAAAAGCTCCGCGATCCGTACCGTAAGCACAGAAGCGGGCGCCGTCAACTTCTCCTTATGCGCCTTTGAAGCATTACGAATCGACGTTAAAAAATCTCCAATAAAATCATAGCGCGACATGAAAACCTTTCCTCCTGATTACCAGCTGGATTTGACCACGCCCGGCAGCATGCCCGTGTTGGCCAATTCCCGGAAACAGATACGGCAGATGGA
>JBAXGK010000148.1:0-5456 GCA_037139435.1 Candidatus Omnitrophota bacterium
CTATTTCCTTGCTCATTCGCCGGAGCTTTACGCCTAAGGGATTAACCACAAGCCGGTCCACAAAAACGGCCATAATAACAAAGGCGGCCACAACAAGTCCTATTCTTTCGACCTTCGACAACTTTGAGAAAAACATCATCACCATCGCTTTTATTCCCCGCTACTGTTGGTAAGCGCAGTGGATCTCGAACTCTGACAATTTCGCATCCCCGTCGCTCTTGACCCTCGTGTAGGGGGTCGTCACATTTTCGAACATCGCCGACTCCTCAAGCAGCTTGACGTATTTAAAAACGTCGGACATCGCGAACCCGTAGCCCCTCAAGACCACGGTCTTTTTTTCATCTATATCAATATCCTTCAGTGAGATTTCCTTGGGCGTCACCTGGTATATCTCCCTCAGACACTCCAGCGTCGAACCGCGGGCGTCCTGCCTCCGCTCAACCATATCGATCACGGCGCGCATTTTATCGATACTCTCAGCCTCCACGGCTATTTGCGAGATTGTTTTCTTGATTTTCGCTAGATAAGCCTGCTGCGCGCTTATGTGGGCCAGGAAAAGGAATGACAGCGCTGTCACGATAGCCACGAGCAGAATGCCCATCACGGTAAGCTGCTTGGTTTTGAGCTCCATCGCGCTCTGGGTCCTGTTTTCATGGGGGATAAAATCCATGCAGGGTTCTTTTTCGTCCCGGACGACCCCCATCAGCGGTGTGAGCGAGGCAAAGGATGCATTCTCGGACGCCGGGCCATTAGCAGCATTCCCGGACCGAAGCTCCGGAAGCAGATCCGCGCTCTGGGTGCTCAGGTCAAGAACCGCTCCCACGGTCCCTTCAAGACCCTCGATTTTCGGACCGGCCCCGCTCAGGAAAACTTTTGCTATTTCAACGTTCTTCTCCTCCCCCTGATACCGTTCAAGCGACCGTCTCAGTTCATCAGAAAACTTCTCACGCCAGCCGCCAGCTTCCTGAATCAAATGGTTCGCGCCGACCAAGATATTCCGTGTAAAAACCATTTTCCCGTGGCGAATCACGATAAAATCCGAATAGTTGGAATCCACATCAAGCAAAATAACGGCCCGAGAGGTCTTCGCCTGAGCTTCCGCGGGATACGCCCCGCGGAACCAGCGATAAACACCTTCGCTGCTGATCATGATCCCCTTGACGGAAAGCCCCGCTTTCGCCAACACATCCATGCGCTCGCACACAATGCTCCGGGTGACGATACCGAGCATCACACGTGTGTATCCGGACGAACCCTTCTCTATGACCTTGTGGGCGAAAACGATCTCTTCTCGTGCATAGGGCGTCTGCTTGCCGACCTGCAAATCGATCATGTCGCTTATCTCTCCCGGATCGCTCGCCGGCAGATCCAGCATGCGCATCGTCACCAAATGCCGCGGGATACAAGCCACGACATTCTGTTTATGGAATTTGCGCAGACGGAAGCTTTCCCGGATCGCTTCGGCAATGCCGTCTTTGATCTGGGCCAGCTTCAGAAATTCGACTTGATAGGAGACTTTGCCGTTCCGGCCGTTGTCGGGCTGAAGGATCTTGAGCCAGTCGCTCCCGATTTCCACCCCGACAATCCCCGAAGGAAAAGGGCTCCGCGACGTTCTCAGGCCTTCCAGAAAACCGGGCCCTTTCAGATTCCCCATGAAATATTTTCCTCGCGCGTCATGTTTCCCTCCAGAAATTCAAGATCCGTTCCTTCCTGTCATACACAAAAGTAACCATCTCTGGTTTTCCCCCTGCCAGATACTCGCCCAGAACACGTCCCCTGAAATGATCACTCCTCACCCCGAGGAGCGGCGTGACGCGTTGGATCTGAGCGACCTCGTCACCAGAAAGGGACTCGCCCTTGCTCAATACGTCCGCGATCATCCCACTATCCGAAAAAAAACAAGAAGCGAAATCCCCATCCTTTGTCACACCCGAACCTGTCCGGAAACGGACCACCTTTTCGGCCAAAGGTTCATCCATGTCAAGGCTCATTAGCACCGGGACCCCCGCCGTATTGATATTCACCAGACCATCGCCGTAGACGGTGACGTGCCGCTTTATTTTATCAAATATCTCCGGTGTCATTCCTCCCACAAGAAGGAGCTCGTCCACTATTTCAAAATCGCTATTCTTGCAATCATACGGGTGGTCCAGTGACTGATAGTAATCATTTTCCTTGCCGTTCCTCTGTTTGACGTCATCGGCATCGCGCCAGTCTATGATCGAATCGGCCAAAGCGTCGGCGTTCTCCGACTCCACCCCAGCAACCTTCTCGAAGAGATTCTTAAGAACGTCCCGCGATGCCTTATTCAAATTGATCGTGCCTTCCTCGTCCGTGAGCCCGTATTCCTGAGGCGCTCTGAGAGAAGGTTTGTCCTTCACGACGCTGAAAAAGCCGTCACCCACCCTCACGTGATCAAAAGCTTCAGAATGAGCGCTCCAGGAGTCATGCAAGCTATCATAAAGTTCGGTATCATCATTTTCGATCTCCAAAATCGCTCTCTCGACACCTGCGTTCGCGATCGAACGCATCTTCGCACGACCCAGCAATTTCACCGAAAGCGCCACCTGCGGCATCACATAGGACTGCACGGCCACCGCAAGCATAGCGAGGAGAAAAAGGCTCCAGAGGACAATGATAAGCACGCTCCCCCGCTTATTCATTTTTCGCCTCGCCGGAATTCCTCTTCTCCGCTTTCGCTCTTTTCTTGGCGCGGTTCAAGGACACCGCTGTTTTCAGAAAGACCGTCCGGTCCAGAGTAAGTATCTTGTCGCCTTCTCTGTAGTGGAATTTGATCTTGACCCCCAAAGGTAGATCCTCAGGCATGTCCTCCAAGGCGACGCCGCCTTTCGGCGCCCCTTCCTTTTTTTTACGCTCCTCTCGCGCACCGGACTTGTCCCACGTATCAACCCAGGCGTAACTATCAGCTTCAGGATCATAAGACAAATATTGAAACTCGACATCGTCGATCGGTGCGATCTCCGATATTTGTCCGCGACCGGAACTCCCTGTGCCTGAGGCAAGGGCATAAGGTTTTTCCTCGCGGGAAAGAACCCTCTGTTTACGATTATCGTCACGAAAGTAGGAAACCGAACCCAGAGAAATTCCGGAAGCCCCCTTCCCGGAAGCATCGCCGATGATTGAGGGAAAAATCACCCGCCTTGTCTCGCCGATAAAATCGATGCCCTGGAGCGCGAAGGTATTCCTCAAATCCCTCTCGATTTTCTCCGCGGCAAGAAGAATATCCGCCCGCACGGCCGTCTGATTTTCCACGCGGTTGAATATTTTAAGTCCGCCGGCAAATGTCGCGACGATCGTCAAGCCGACGATGCCCAGCAACATCGCGACCAGCAGCAATTCAATAAGCGTAAAACCCTTCGGTTCAGGAGCTTTTGACACTCTCGGTCCTCACGAAGGTTTCCAAACTGACCTCACGAACCGGGATCCGCCCGGGGTTCAGAACCGTGAGCGTCAGCTTATTGAGATCAAAATCAGGTTCTTTCTCCTTCACGGAGCCGGCCTCCCCGGAAGCGGAGAGTTGTTTTGCCTTACGAGGATGAATGTCGAGCTTCTGGAACTGCCGGCGCCATGCCCAGGCGGCTTCTATTTTTCCGCCGGAAGCGGGAAACGCGCCGCTTGATATTCCGGGTACAGGATCGCCCTGCGTCAGAGTCGTCTCTTCAAAATCAGCCATGGCCGTATGAAGCAACAAAGAGGCATCCAGATCATACTGGGCCCTCTCCATGGCGTCTGTCGAAGTGCCATAGGCGCGAAGGATGCTCACGGAACCCAACGCCAGAAGGGTCACCGCCAGAAGCACTTCAATCAGAGTAAAACCTCCCCGGTTCAACGCCGGATTATTTCCAATTCTTGACATCATCTTCCGTCGCGTCGGCGCCGTCAGCGCCCGATGAAAACAGATCATAGGACGTCTTGTTGAATTCCCCCGGAAATTTATACTTATAAGGATTCCCCCAGGGATCTTCAGGGATCACTTCCAGGTAGGGTCCTTTCCACTTGGTGGAATCCGCCCCGGCAGGCGCTGCCTGCAGCGCGGCAAGACCCTGTTCCGTTGTGGGATAACGCCCGTTATCAAGATAATAGAGTTTCAGCCCCATAGCGATATTGGAGCTGACGTCGGCCTTGGCGATGGCATTTTTAGCCTGATCACTCCGTCCGATCAGCCGCGGCGCGACCATCGCGGCGAGCCCCGCAATAATGATCACGACGATCATGAGCTCAATAAGCGTAAAACCAGCTTTCCTTCTGACCGCAGATCCGGGAGTCATGAATATTCTTTTCATATCAAACGCCTCCATAATGTTGTGCCCATTTTTTTTCAAGATCATCAAGGCTGTCAATCACATCGGTATAAACAAACGACAAAGCGTCATCAAGGCTTTTCCCGTCGCGCAGTTGCTGACAAAATAAGAGGAACTTTGGCGGCCCGTATTTCTCGATAAGAAACCCGACTAGGGAAGCCGCCTGGGCATAAAGCTTCGTGGTAAGCACGGGGTCCTTTTCGCTCCGTGAATCGATCTGCGTCAGTTCCCTCAGAGGGATTGCTTCTTTTTTCGCGACAAGAGCCCTCACCACGTCAAGGGTCCTCCCCCTGTTGCCTGTTTCCTCCCACTGAGCGACTCCTTCATCGAGCCAAAGGGGAACCTCCCCTTTGAACCCCACAAAATCCCTGAAGATCAGATGGCAGAGTTCATGAGGCAGAAGCGTCTCCAGGAAATTGTGCTCCCACTTATAACTCAGGATCGTCCGCTTGTCGTAGAATGCGGTCCCGTGGATCCAGGGCTGTTTCCCGGTAGCTTTCAGGAATTCCTCGTGATTCCTGTAAAGATAGATCTTCGCCCTGTTCTCCCACTGCCAGAAATTATCATACCTCGAATACCCCAGATCGGCGGCGATCCTTTGATAATAGCGCTCGGCCCGGGTCAGAACTTCCTGCGCGAAAGCGGCATCCTCGAGATAATAGATCGCGAAGTTCTCACCCTTGAGCTCCTTCCATTCCTCCGCATGCGCCGTGGCACATACTAGAAGTAAAATGATGACTGTCTGCAAGAGACAGGGCATAGAGAACAGGATGTGGTTTATTTTTTTCTGAACTCCGGTCCATGAACCTCGCCCTCCGGAGGCCGGGATCACTGCCCCATTCCACCCATATTAAGTATGGGAAGAAGCATGGCAAAAACGATGAACCCGACCACCCCGCCCACCGAAATGATCAGAAGAGGTTCGACCATCGACACCATGATCTTGATGGCTTGGTCCACTTCTTTTTCATAAGAAGAAGCGATCTGATCCAGCGATTCTTCAAGCTTGCCGCTTTCCTCACCCACCGCGATCATGCTGAGCAGGAATTCAGGGAATATGCCCGAGCGGGTAAAACTGTCCGAGAGCGTACAGCCGCTCGTGATAATGGCCTGGGAGGCTTCTACCAGCCGCGT
>JBAXGK010000149.1:0-5424 GCA_037139435.1 Candidatus Omnitrophota bacterium
CCATACAATAAAAGTCAAAGCAGCACCGTGCCAAAGTCCGCAAAGCATAAAGGTGACCATCAAGGCAAACGCCGCACCTTTGGCACCCCATCGTCTTCCACTGAAAACAATAGGAGTGTACAGATAATCACGCAACCAGGTTGATAAAGATATATGCCACCTGTTCCAAAAAACCTGTGGGTTTGTCGAAAAATAAGGCAGATTAAAATTGATCATTATGTCAAACCCCATACACTTACCCAGACCTCTCGCGATATTGGAATAGCCGTCAAAATCACAATAAACCTGAAACGCGAACGCGTAGACAGCCAAAAGAACTTCCATTCCGTTGTATGGAGGAGCGGCATTAAATACCTTATCCGCTATGACCGCCAAATTATCCGCAATGAAAAATTTTTGGAATATCCCCCAGAACATGAGATAACACCCTTCGTAAAAACCTTCCAATCGAAGTTTCCGGGGTGCAGCTATCTGACAGAGAAGATCTCCTGCCCTCATAATGGGGCCAGCCAAAATGAGCGGAAAAAAACTGACGAAAAGCGCATAATCGAGATAGCTGCGGGTGGGCTTGATTTTTTCCGCGTAAACGTCGATCGCATAGCTCATTGTTTTGAACGTATAATAAGAGATACCCAAAGGGAGCACGATGTGAAGCAATTGCGGATGAAAAGAGAGACCCAGTCCATTGGTGAGCCGCACAAAACTGCTCACAAAGAAATCAAAATATTTGAAAAAACCAAGGATAGACAGATTGGTTATTAAGCTTATTAAGAGAAAACGTTTTTTTATCTTCTCACTGTCAGTCTCGTCGATTTTTAACCCGCACAGATAATCGGTTGTGATCGACACGAACAGGAGAAAGACGAATCTCCAATCCCAAGCCGCATAAAACAAACAGCTCGCCGCAAGGAGCAGCCGATTCTGCCATTTATGGCTGGAAAAAAGGTACGGCACATAGACAACCGAAAAAAACAATCCCAATCTAAGCAGCATGTCAACAGGCCATCATCAATGGGATCATGAAGCGGTTATTTTTCTCTCTATGCACTTCATTAGATCTGCAACGCGATTAAAAGACATCACCTCTTTTCTCGAAAAAGCAATATTGAAACCGTTTTCGATGGCAACGATTAAATTAATATACGACAGTGAATCCCAACCGTCCACATCGTTGGCCGTCATTTCAGGCTTGATGTTGATTTCATCGTCATTAAACACTTGTCGAAAAATTTTATTTAATTTTTCAAGAAATTCCATGGTCTTAATCCTCCACTGTGGAGAGATCTCCGGCATCTTGCCCCATATAGCGAGCCCTGAGAACGCGCCTCATAATCTTACCGCTTTTGTTTTTTGGAATGCGATCAACTACAACAATCTTTTGCGGAGTCGCAATAGACGATACTTTATTGCTAACATAGAGCCTGATTTTAATTTCCAGTTCTTTTGACCATACATACTGTTTATGAAGACAGATAAACGCAACTACTTTTTCAAATAAAAGCTCGTCCGGCGCACCGATCACCCCAGATTCGGCCACCTCTTCTATCTCCAGCAGGGCACTTTCGATCTCGAAAGGGCTGATTAAATGTCCCGCTGTGTTAATCACATCGTCACTTCGCCCTCTGAACCAGTAATAACCTTCATTGTCCCGAATCGCTGTGTCTCCAGAAGAGTAATATCCATTACGGAATTTCTTATCGTAGACAGTCTCGCTGTTGAGGTAGGTGGTGAACATAGAGGGCCATCCCTCTCTGAGGCAAAGAATCCCCTGTTGACCGTTGCCGAGAAGTTCGCCATCATCCGCAATGATTGCGGCTTCAATTCCTTCAACCGGCATTCCCATTGAACCAGGCCGAATCTCAATCCCTGGGCGGTTCGTGATCATAATTCCACCGGTTTCAGTCTGAAACCAGGTGTCGTAAATATCTTTCCCGAGCGTGGCGCGCGCCCAAGCGATCACTTCGGGATTGAGCGGCTCGCCGACGCTAAAAATGTGGCGGAGTGCGCCCAAGTTATAGCCTCTGTAAAGATTCGGCTCTTCCCGCATCAGCATACGCAGAGCCGTCGGGGCAGAGTACCAAATAGTGATGGCTTCTCTTTCAAGGAGATCAAACCATAGCTTAGCGTCATACCCGCCACCATAGTGTATCTGTGCAACACCGAGACTCCAGGGGCCGATGATTCCATAAGATGTTCCGGTAACCCATCCTTGATCCGCCGTGCACCAGAAAATGTCGGAATCCGTGATATTCAACACTTCGCGTGCAGTTTTGCTTAGGTGGAGTACACTTCGGTGTGCATGCAAAACACCTTTAGGCTTACCGGTAGAGCCGGAGGTGTAATGCAAAACTGAGGGCATATCGGGTGTGGTTAATGGCGCTACAAAGTCATCGGATGCCTGGCTCATTAGTTCCGAATAGCTGAGAATGTCGTTCGATTGATGTTCTTCGATGTCAACGACGATGATGTATCTCAAATGTGGAAGCTTATCTCGAATTCGCAGGATTTTTTTGAGCAGGCTCTTTTTGGTTATCACCCCGTTAGCTTTCGCGTCCCCGAGCCGGTCGACAAGAGCTTCGTCGCCAAAATTTGAAAAAAGCGTCCCACAAATAACCCGGAGCTTTAACGCCCCTAAGAAACAAAAGAACTGTTCCGGCGTTTTGGGCAGATAGGTAAACAGAATATCGCCGGCAACAACATGAAGCGATCGTAGAACATTGGAAAACTTGCTTGATTCGCGATCAAGATCGTTAAAACTATAGTCCACCCGTTCTAGATTTGCAGATATCCACCGAAACGCAAGCTTGCCCCCAAGCCCATCGTCACACTTCTGCCGAGTGCATATGTGGCCGATATTGAACTGCCCATTTTGGATAATATTCATATCGCATCTTTCCCGCATTTATGACGTATTAAAAAAAACAGACCAAATATGTTTTAATCGTTAAATGGCCTCTGAAAATTTTTGAGCATGGTATCAAGTGTTGCGCAACAGATTGTAATAGCTTTCGAGCATTTGTTTTGCCGGATATTCCCATAAAAAATTCTTCCGGATGCGATTACGAAGTTCGGCCGTTTTGGGATGCCCATGGGCTGAGAGGACTTTCTGGCGGATATCTGCAAGAGCCGCGGGATTCACGTAGGTTGCAAAGTTTTGAAAATATTCTCTTGTGGCGCCTTCCTGAGTAATAACGATCTTGGCACCGGCAAGGCCGGCTTCAAGGGCGGCGAGGCCGGGTGTTTCCAGCCAACTCGCCAGAAGGAAAGTGTTGCACGCCGCATAGGCCGATCGGAGCAGTTCGGATTCGTGAGGGATATTGCCAAGAAAATGAATATTCGGACCTGCAGCTTTTCTGCACGCCTGATAATATTCCGGATAAGTTTTTACCGGATCCCCGATCAATACAAATGGCAATAGAGTTCCGCTCAGCGCGCGGATCATGCCCAGCTGGTTCTTCCTTGGCTCAATGCGGCCGACGCAAAGCACAAAATCTTTGAGACCATATTTTGCGATAAATAGATCCGGCTTCGCATCGGCGAAGACAGGGGCCACAGCATTCGGAATCACTGAGATCTTAGAACGGGGCGCTTGAAAAAAACGTTCGAGTTGTTGGGCCTCGCTTTCGGAATTCGGCATCAGAACATCCGCGATATCCATCATGCGCTTCCGCGGGGATGGAAGGTAGGGGAAATAAACTTTCGAGGCATGACGTCCCAAAGCGGCGGCGCGCGCGGTCCAGGCTCCGGGGGTCTCCCACGCCGATCGCCAGTTGTACCAACAGATCGTGGAGAGAACATTTTTGATACCGGCTTGCCTGGCGGCCTCCATCATAGGAAGCGCCTCTTTCACGGAACCAAAAGTGTGAAGGATATCAAAGGATTCAAGTTTGTCCTGCCAGGGGTCAAACAATTTCACCGAAACCCCGGCCTTCTCAAGATATTCCTTGCTTTTGAGAAGCTGGACTTCCCCGCCTCCCGGGTTCTGAAATGCCGTTGGGTATACGTAAAAAGCGATCTTCATAGTGCCCGGCTTAAGTTGGATCATGAAATTTTAAAGATCGTCTTTCGACATTCGTCAAAGGCTTACCGCACAAAAATTTCGTGATAATAGCCACGATCCTACGACAAGCCTGTCCGTCCCCGTAGGGATTTTTCCGGGTTAATGACTTCATTTTGGCGTAGGCTCGTGGAGAGTTTAGAAGTTTACTCGCTTCGGCAATGATCTTTTGAGTGTCCGTTCCGACCAGTCGCGCCACCCCCGTACGGATCCCCTCTTTCCGCTCAGTGACATTCCGGAGCACAAGAACCGGCTTCTGAAAAGACGGGGCTTCTTCCTGGATACCCCCGGAATCGGTGAGGACTAAATAACATTGCCGCAGCATCCAATAGGTCTCTTCATAGGTCAGCGGCCGCGTCAAATGGACACGCTTCATCCCGCCTAATATCTTATGCGCCGGCTCAAAGACGTTCGGGTTGAGGTGGACGGGATAAACGATCTCGACATCATCGAACTTCTGGGCGATCGCCTTGATCGCGTAAAAGATACTATCAAGACCCTCTCCGAAGCTTTCTCGCCGGTGCGCTGTCACAAAAAGAATGCGATTCTTCGGATTGAGCTCTCGGAAGATCGGATACCGGTTCTTGACGTAGGAAGACGCCATGGTCACGGTATCAACCACGGTGTTACCGACTTGGTAAATATCTTTCACGGGGATGCCCTCGTCCAGAAGATTGCGTGTCGGGGTGGTGGTCGGCGTAAAATGCAGGTCGGCGATATGCGATAAAAGAGAACGGTTCATTTCTTCCGGAAACGGCTGGAATTTGTTGAACGTCCGGAGTCCCGCCTCAAGATGCGCCAACGGCTTCCTGGCATAAAAGCAGGCGATCCCCACCATCAGAGCGGTGGCCGTATCGCCTTGAACGAAAACAAGGTCGGGGTCCCGTCTCCGGATGATCTCGCCGAAACGGGAAATGACCCGTCCGCTCACATAAGCCAGCGTTTGATTCGTCCGCATCAGGCAAAGGTCTTCGTCAATCTTGATCCGGAATAAACTGACGACCTGGTCGACCATTTGGCGATGCTGCCCCGTCAGACAAACATAAGTCTCAAAGAGAGGCGATGCGTTCAAGGCGCGGATCAGCGGGGCGAATTTAATCGCTTCGGGCCGTGTGCCGAACGCGATCAGGATCTTTTTTTTGGTTTTAGTCACAAAAACTCCTCTTCCGTCATTCTGAGGGCAAAGCCCGAAGAATCTCAAATCGGGATGCTTCGCTCCGCTCAGCATGACGCGGTGGCCGAAGGCTACTCTCCTCTCCGCCTCGCCTTCGACCGCGCCTTCTCGAAACTTCCCCGTAATTTCTCCATGAAGCCCTGGCCCGCCTGGACGCTCTACGCCCAGCACGTTATTCTCATGCAGGAGATGG
>JBAXGK010000150.1:0-5389 GCA_037139435.1 Candidatus Omnitrophota bacterium
CCAAGCTTCCCTCGGAAAATCTGATCTATGCGATCAAAGTTGAGGGGAAATTCCCTTCGCTCAAGGTTCGTAGCGCCGCTCGCCAAGAGAAGCCCTTTCCGGTTCTGACCGAAGCCATCAAAGGGCAAAAGATCTTCGAATTAAAGGATCAGGAAGGTACTTTGGTGGGGTTCCGGGTCCCGCCGTATGCGACAGGGATCAATGTCCCGGGATACCATTTTCATTTCTTGAGTAAAGACAAGACCCAGGGCGGTCATGTGTTGGATTTTCAAGCGGAAGGGGCACGCATTCAGATCGATCAAAGCCGTAAGTTTTCGATGGAGCTTCCGGAAAGCGAAGAATTCCTGAAATCCCGTTTTGAGGGCGATACGCTCGAATCCATCGCGAAAGTAGAAAAGTAATAATAAACGTCTAAGTTAAAAGAGGTGAAGAGTGAGTAGAAGTATCAAGCTTTTCGTCGCAGGGGCTTTGCTTTTTGTTTTAGGGCCTGTTCTGTCTTTTGCGGTGGGCATACTTATTGTCAATTCGTTTAAAGAAAAAGATGTTGTTATTAATACCCCGTGCAAAGTCGAAATGTTTTTCGCGAAACCGGGCCGTTATTATTTGCGGGGCGGGGATGTTGTTCGTAATGGAACGCGATTTGTTTATAGGGCTAATACGATGCCGGACGGCACTTCGTTGTCGATCACCGAGCAGTTGTCACGGGGGAATATCCCTTTGATCGCAAGTCCGGATGTTATTCGCGAAGAAGGGCAAGAGCATTTGAATATCGGTTATTTCGAGCTGAGCAGGCCGGGGAAATACATTCTGAGCTCATCGGGAAGTGGGGAAAAAAGGACTTTCTTCTTTCGCAGGGATCAGTTTTTTGATGACTTGGCGGTGTTAGGAATTGTATTGGCCGTTTGCGCAACGTGCGGGGTCGCAGCGTTGGTTATTTTCATTTTGGCACTAATCGATATTACGCGCGAATATAGAATAAAAGGGTGGGTAGCAAAAGGCCGGCTGGTTGCCAAATGCTCTGGATGCAGCAGTCAGATACTCGCTGAGAATATCAATATCAACAAAAGCGTTGTGAAGTGTAATGCTTGCGGCAAGACTTTTCGATACACGACCCTTTTGGGCATAGTTTTTGATCCGATGGAGGGGGGCGAACCGAAGGTGTCTAAAGGATCTATCCCGAAACCAAAAAGCTACACCATGGAACATACAGGTGAGGGACTGCTAATCACATGGAAGTGGACGCCAAATAACATGGTAAGTGTTTTTTGTTTCATTTTGGGCGTCTTTTTGATTTGGTATGTCATTGCATTCATCTGGCCTGTTTTGATAGAAGGGAAGATGAGTGTGAAAGTGTTATTTATGGCCCTTTCTGGCGTTTTTTTCTTTTATGCGGCTTATGTTTGTTTAATCTGCGGCATAAATAGCACCCGTATTTGTGTGGCTTCGGATGGAATCCTTCGGATCCGTCACCACCCGTTGCCTTGGCCAAGACCCAAAAATATAATCCGTGGTGATTTAAGGCAACTGTGTTCGAAGGAGATCATTCACCGTGATACGGAAGGAGATAGCCGTTCCTACACCGTGCAAGCCATAACTCATGACGGCAAATCAATAGATCTCGTCAAATATCTTTCGACTCGGGAAGAGGCCTTATTCATCGAGAGGGAGATCGAAAAACGGTTCGGCATCACCGATAATCCTATCCCTGGAGAAGTCAATTAGGCCATTTCTGAATGACGGCCGACTGATAAGGTCTTTCCAGGGGATGAGAAAATCAGCTAGCCGAAACTGAACGCCCTCATTATAATGTCCGCCTTCTCGGAACTCTTTTACCAATAGGAGGTCATATGACCACAGCTTTTAATATCGCAGTCTGCGGGAGTTTGGTGCCGGACCCGCTTCAGACGCTGGAGCCGATCCAGGGGCCGACAGGACCCGCACTTAAAAATGAAATGATGCTGCCCTCGGTACTCGACCCTTGGGCTGGACACTCGCTCTTTGAAGCCGCGAATCTCGCGAAGCAAAATCCAGGGAGCAAGGTGACCTTGATCAGTCTCGGGCCCAAAGCGAAACTCCAACAGCTTATGATGATCATCGCCCAGAAGGTCCCGTTCGAACTTGTATGCCTGGACGGATCTGCGAGCGGCTTCATGGATTCCAGGGAAGTTGCCGCGGCGCTCGCCGGGGCGATCGAGAAGATTCCCGGGCTTGATAAGACGAAGCTCCTCGTGTTCGGAGGCTGTTCTTCGGCCTCGCGTGATGCAGGGACCACGATGCAAATGATTGCTGAACAACTGGGCATCAGCGACGTGTTTCTCGGCGCCGACGAGCTCAAGGTCCAACCCGACGGTTCGTTCAGGATCCTTGAACGTATCGAAGGCGGGCAGTATCAAGTCTCCACGTGTGCTGGGGCTCCGGCCGTGATCGGTTGGGCGACGGGGAATCTTCCCGAACCGCCGAACAATCCTCAGGTGGGGATGACGAACATGCGTACGATCATGCCTGCTTTGCAGAAAGCGACTCCTGCAGGGCTCAAGACGGATGCGATCAAGTTCGCTTCGGTCGAACTTCCCCAGCAGCGACGCCAAACCCGGATCGTTAAAGACACCCCGGTGGAAGAGATCGCCAAAGAAATCGTAACCTGGATAAAAGGCTAAGCCCTGACCCGTTAGAGATTCATTCAGGATGTTTTATACTTATGTTTTACAGCGTCAGAGGGATGGAAAATTTTACACCGGGTTTTCTAAAGATTTACGGAAGCGCTTCAAAGAGCATTTGCGAGGAAAAGTAGAGTCGACCAGAGGCCGCGGGCCTTTCACGCTAGTCTATTATGAGGCATGCGTGGATATTAATGATGCAGTGTCACGCGAACGATATTTAAAAACAGGTATGGGTAAGCGGTTCTTGCGTAATCGTTTGAAGCGCTTCCTATCTCTAACGGGGTGAACATGGAAAAAATACTCTTTTTAGCTCATACAGATGCAAACGGCCACCTTCCCAAGATCGTACTCGAAACACTTAGCGCGGCGCTTCAGGTCCAAAAGGGCCTTGCGGGTTCCACGCTGACGGTTGGTCTTGTCGGGGAGAATGTCCAGGCGGCTGCGGATTTGATCGCGGCATGCGGTGCCACGAAGATTCTCGGCGTAAGCGGGGCTGATTTTGGGACCTCGCGTTATGCGACAGATGTAAAAGCTCTTGAAGCTCTTGGAACGGCAGCGGGTGCGACAATTATCATCGCTCCGGCGACTTCCCGTTTTTCCAGGGCATTGCCAGGCGCGGCATTCCGCCTCAAGGCAACGATTGACACGCATGTGAGCGGCCTCCAGATCACGGACGGCGTTTTACAGATCCAGCGTTGGTATTACCGTCAGCGCATGATGGCGACTTTGACACGCGCGGCGCGACCATGGATCCTCGCTATCGATTCCGGTGTATTCCCGCTATGGGAAGGTGCGAAAGGCTCCGCAAAAGTGGAAGCCCTTACGGTGGCTGTGACCGATCAGGAAAAACGAACGAAAGTGACGGGCGTTCAGACGCCTTCCGCGGATGCGCAGACCATTCGTCCCGATGCGGCGGTGTTGCTTGTCGCCGGTGCCGGATGGACCAAGAAACAGGCGGACGGCCAGATCCATGCCAAAGATGCCGAAAAGCATATTCTCGATTTCTTAAAACACGCCAAGGCATCGCTTGGGAGCAGCAAATCGCTTGTCGATCAGGGGTCGGAAGGGGAAGCCGTGCTTTCTTGTATGAGCCACCTGAACCAGGTCGGGCAGACCGGCTCCACACCACGTCATCCGAAGGGTCTTTCCACCTGCTGCCACGGCGAAGAGCCGCATGTGGTCGGCTGGCGCTTCATTAATGAACGCCGCGCGATCAATACAGACGCTAATTGCGGCTGGGCCCAGGGCAAGGCCGATGTGCTCTATGTGGCGGATGCCTTCGCCGTCATGGCCAAGGTGAACGAGCTTCTCG
Source organism: Candidatus Omnitrophota bacterium (assembly GCA_037139435.1). Classification (GTDB taxonomy): domain Bacteria; phylum Omnitrophota; class Omnitrophia; order Omnitrophales; family Aquincolibacteriaceae; genus Aquincolibacterium. The sequence continues at coordinate 3,973 of JBAXGK010000150.1, forward strand.
AAAAAAGTTAAAATGAACCCCAAATCAAAGCCAGGTTTTGCAACCACAAAGCCTGGCTTTTTCTCTTTCAAGACGTTCTATTCGAAAAACCTCCGAAAGCTCTTTTCAGCTTCATCCCTTTTTGTGATCTCCCTGTTTCTGGCTCAGGGAATTCTCATCCCCCGGGCGGCCGCGACGCCGGCGAAAAACGAGGATTTCGGGGTCTGGAGTATTTATGACGTTGAGAAAAAAATAAATGCTCAGTGGAAAATGAAAGTTGGCGAAGAACTCCGCTTTCGGGAGCATAACGGGCTTCACTATGAAGAGACCCATGTGGCGGTGGACTATAAGCCGATCCAGTATCTGGCGCTTGGCGCTGAGTATCAGCAGATCTGCACGTCCCGGTGGAAAAATAAACAAAATATGTGGTATTGGGATTCCGTGCCACGAATTTACGTGACGCCGCAATATGTTTTCAAGGGATTTTCCCTGGAAGACCGCAATATGCTGGAGTTTCGGATCAAACAGCAGGCGGAGGATAGCCTGCGCTACCGGAACTTGGTGACCCTGACAGCTCCCTGGAAATGGACACGGTTTCAACTCCAGCCGTATACCTCCAATGAGATCTTTATCGAAACGGGCAAAAAAGGAATGAATGAAGACAGGTACTTTTCGGGGGTTAAAGTGCATTGGTGGGGGCCTGTTTACGGGTCGATCTTTTATTTGCTTCATTCCACAAAAAGCTCCGTTGGAAAGTGGACGGTGATGAATATCCTGGGGACCAGCCTTAAGGTCGTTTTTTAAATGGCTGAGAAGGATTGTCCCGATTTCAACGTTGTTGAAATTAATAAGGATTGGGACTAGAATACCGCCTCGTTTTCATAAATTCCTGCATGCGGGTCTTATATTCCTATGTCGAAATCCGATATTATTGAAACAGATATCCTGATCGTGGGCGGCGGTGTCGCGGGCCTCGCGACCGCCATACATCTTGCCGACCTCGCGGCCGCGTCGATACCTCAAGAGGAAGGCGCCAAACTTCCCTGGAACATCCTGGTCCTTGAAAAGGGAAGCGCCATCGGGAGCCACACGCTTTCCGGCGCTGTGATTGAACCGTCCTCACTGAAAGAACTCCTCCCCGGCGTCGATCCTAAAGAATTTCCTTTTGAATCTCCCGTCAAAAAAGAGGGTGTTTATTTTTTGACCCCCAAACACGCTTTGAAAGCTCCCTTTACGCCGCCCTTTATGGGCAACCACGGGAACTTCGTGGTTTCTCTGGGGAAGATGACGAAGTGGCTTTCCGAGATCGCCGAGAAAAAGGGAGTGCAAGTTTATCCGGGGTTCAGCGTCTCAGAGATGCTCTATGAAAACGGACGCGTGATCGGTGCGAAGACGATCGATACCGGGGTGGATAAGCACGGGAAGCCGATGGATAATT
>JBAXGK010000151.1:0-5325 GCA_037139435.1 Candidatus Omnitrophota bacterium
GCGAGCTCGGCAAGGGGCGGAAGATCAAGGCTGTCCTCGGAGAAATGGCCATGGTCGCCGAGGGTGTGGACACGGCTTTAAGTGTGCACCAGCTTTGCGAGCGTGAAGATCTGCATCTACCGATCATGAGCGAAGTCTACAACATGCTCTTCCTGGATAAGGATCCAGGCGAAGTGGTGTCGACGCTTCTTTCCAGGACGCCGTATGAAGAGTGGAAAGCTTTCGATCTTAGCTCCTTTCGGGAAAAGAGAGCCTCGAAGAAGTAGATCAATTATTCGACATAAAAAAAGCCACGAGGATTTTCCCTCGCGGCTTTTTTTATTGCGCTTTTGGCTTAGGCGGCGGGCTTGATATCGATCGAAGGCGCTTCGGAACCGCTTCCTTTGCTCTCTGATGCTCGCGGAAAAATATCATCCCACTTCATCGTTAAGCTCGCCGTGAATCCCTGCGAATAGCCGGTGTAAGTTCCGCTCACATACTGATTGCTGATGTGCCGCCTGAGGTAGAACGAGTTGTAATAGCAAAGATCCGCGGTGAGGTATTTGTTGATGTCGTAGCCCGCGCCGACGCTAATGGCCCAATGGTTCGAGTCGGGAACCGAGGGGGTGAAATGGTACTGTGGAACGGGAGTCCAATAGAACCAGCTTCCGCCACGGAGCGTTAACTTATTTGTCAGCTTATGGCTTGCGCCGAGCTGAATGCCGAAACTGTCTCCCCAATCTTTGTCGGCCATACGTATGTCGTTCAGCACGCGGTCATCCATTGTGCTTCCTGTTGGGTCCGTCACCCAATAAACGCGTTTGTGCGTCTTCCAATGGGACCAGGTGAAATCCGCCTCATAATGGGTCTTGAGGGTCGGTTGGTACGCGTAAGCCCATGTCATGTTCATAGGCAGTGAGAGTTTGGTATGGACACCGGTTTCAAGATATCCCGGGCTTCCCAACATGGTGGAGTTTTCGATCTTTCCAAGACCGCTTGTTTTTACGACCACGGGGCTTCGGAAATAATATCCAAAACGGTGTTTTTCTTTGAGCTTGGCCAGAACGCCCATCTGCCAGCCCCAGTGATTCCCGGAGGTATTAAGTCGAACCTGACCGTCGGGCCCGCCAAATGCGCCATAAGCGCTGCTGGGATAAGCTTGAACTCCGCCGAAATCCTGAACCCGGTACCACATCGGGCCGCCGCCGACATTCAGCCAGTTCGTGACTTTATAAGCGATCGTGGGCTTGAGCGCATACATCTTGAGGTAATTGCTGTATCCCGTGTATTTGACTGCCGGATCATTGGACGGGTATTTATTGCTTAAGCCGAATGGGGAATCCATGCCGAAGCCCAATGTGAGTTTATTACCGAAGATCTTGCCGGGATTGATTGTCACGTAACCGGTGGGAACAAGATGGAGTGTCCCCGTGCTTCGCGAGTTGCCCGTAACATTATTCTCCTTGAATGTGAAAAGGTTGATGAAATTGGCGTTTCCCTGGACTTGGACGCCCGGGAGGTCCGCGGTACCAGCCGGATTAATAGAAATGGACGCCGGCTCATCGGGTGTGGCGGTGGTTGCGCCGCCCAGTGCCAGCGATTTAGCGCTGAAGGAAGCGTTTTCAAATCCTCCTGAACCGACCGCGAATGCGGGGGTGGGGGTGATCGAAATAAGGGCGATAAGGATCCCAATCAGTAGGATTTTCTTCATCATGGCTTGGGGCTCCTTGTTAGGGCGCACGCCCAGGGCGTTCTGAATACAGATCTTCATTCTCGATAGCTCCTGTTCTGAAATATTATCGAACCCGCCGAGTAATTTCTTCAGCTGTATTTAGGTCCTTTTCGATCAAATCTCCCATAAAAGCTATCTAATGCTATGTAATGCTAGTTTTAGTTTTGGCTTGTCTTGTCAATATTAAAATATGGTGTTAGCTTTCTAATAGAAAAGGGGAGTTCGAAAAAATGTCATCTGACGAACTGGAATACCGGCTAGAGCAGATCAGGGACAAAAAACTTGCGACGGAGGTTCGTCGCTTCCTCTTAAATTTATTTCTTCTGTTTGATGACAATCCTCCGCCCCATATCCAAACTTACATCAGCCAGATCATGGATCTCCTCGAATCCCAAAAGGTCCCCGTCCTCGTTCGGCTACATCCTTAGACATCGCACTCCGCCCTACGAACCATGCCATAGACCTTCTGATTAGCCCTTCCTTCGATATCTATCATTAGTAGCTTTTTGTCGCTTCCGAATCGCCTCGCCTGAAAAGAGTGCCTTCTTTTGATTTTCTTTTCATCTCGTCAGGATTATGTTCGTGTCAGTCCAGTTCAAATTTCTGGGGGCGACATGGCAAAAAATGGTGAGTATGGAAATGAGGTCCACTCGGAGGACCCGCGAAAGCGTGAGGGTAAGGATCAGGCGCTGATTGCGAGAAGTTCTTTTTTAATTCAGGTGAGACTCATTGCGTTTGGAATGGTGTTGATCTTCTGCTGGGATCAGATCGTGTTTGCAGAGGGTGTGGGGCCTTACGAATCCTACCAAGTCCAATCTGTTCCTTCTGCAGCCGATGTCGTGAATGCGGGACGGGATATGATCCCTTCTCCAGCATCGACGAACACGACAACTGATTTTCTTCTAAATTCGGAGTCGCCTCTTTCTCCAGCGCAAAATGCTTCGTCCCTAACGGATCTCCAAAAAATCTACGACTCGAATGGCCGATTAAGAATCGAACTTTCTCCGGATGAGCATGCCATCCGGCATGTCTATGAAAACGAATGGATCCAGCAAGCGATCGATCAGGCTGCGACAGGGGATACGGTTTTCGTGCATGGGGGTACCTATCATGAACATCTTATTCTCAAACAAGGGGTGGATCTAAAAGGAGAGGATCCAAAAACGACGATCATTCAGGGTGATTATGAAATGGGCCTCTCGGTGATCCGGGCGCTGGGGAATAACCGTATTGAAAATATGACCATTTCTGGAGCACGGGACGGAGCCAATGGAAGTGTCGGAGCGATCGCAATCGAGGGGGACAAGGTCAAGGTTCGCGGGAATCGGATTAACCTCAACTTAAGTGCAGGTGTGTATGTGGCGGCCCAAGTCGAGAATGTTCTCATTGAGGAAAATAGTTTTTGGGGTACAAATATTGCTGTTAAGGATCCTAAGAATAGCAATGTGATCCGCTACAACACCATTACGGGTTTTGCTGAAGAGGCTGTTGTCATGATCAAACGTCTCAGTTATCTCCCCGGCAAGGGTTTTCGGATGGAAATTTCGGACTCCGGAGAGAATTATTCCTACTTCATAGAATATTCGGATGATTTTGGAGCGACCTGGAAGCGTGCTAAGCAGAAAATATCCTCCAGCGTTTTCGAAGATCAATTTGTTCTGGTAGATCCTTCCAAAACGACCGCCTGGATCGATGACGGTACTACGACAGATCGAAATCCATTGGATGTTTCGGTGAGGTTGTACCGCGTAAGGATTGCGGAAAGTTTCACGGGCAAGATTGGTATTGAAATCTCCGAGGGGGAAGCTCCTTCCATTCAAAATAATATTATCGCTCATCAGACGACGCAGTCCATTTGGGAAGAGGCCGCTTCGTCTTCACAGGGATTCGCACTTGTCGAAGGGAATGTTCTTTTTCATGATAGGGAAATTGGGGATGCTTCAGGGCGCCACCTTCCGCCCGCGATCAGTTCCCCGGCCGCAGGGGCGTGGGCCGGAGGGAACATGCTCGCCGATCCCGGGTTTGTGGACCCCTCTCATGATGATTATGCAATCTCTGAAAATTCGCCTGCTTTTTCCTGCGGTGCTTTTCTGCCACAAGCGTTATCTCAAGCATTGGATCGAGCGAGTACCTTCAATGTCGCGAACACCATGCAACTCCTTATGAATAACGGATCCATCGAGGGATATCGTATCGTTTATGAAGAGGGCTCTCATGAGGAGTTTTACACCAATGGGGCCATGGCATTGGACAGGACCCCGCCTGAGATCACGTTTGTTTCAGAGGGTTTTGTCAATGCCCCGGAGTATGAACTGGTCTATGCCGTGGATGGCGTTGAAAAAAGCGAGCTTTTGCAACTCAGGGAGGGACTTAATCACCTCACCTTAGAAGCGGAAGACATCTTTGGAAATAAGACGTCAAAGAGCGTGGCGGTTATTCTTGATCAAACGCCGCCGAGCGGCATGCTCAGGATTAATGCCGGGGATAAAGAAACAGATTCTCGCGCTGCGGTTCTCTATGTTCAAGCTGATGACGCATCCCCTCTGATTGATATTCGAATTTCTCTTGATGGCGGTACAAGCTGGACTTATTGGGAAAAATTCAACCCGATGAAGGTTGTGATGCTTTCCGAAGGCGAAGGCGATAAGGAAGTTCTGTGCCAGGTTCGAGATGCTGCGGGAAATGTAGGCTCTTTTTCTGAAACGATCCGACTTGTGGTCGCTCCGGTCCGGCCCACGGTGGATTTCTTTTCAGAGTCTGTGACAGAGGATTCGCGGTATACGCTTCGTTACGCCGTGAATGGTGAAGAGAAGCAGGAATTCTGGCAACTTCAGCCAGGAGAGAACCGGCTCCTGGTGTGTGCTTCGTCGGGGGGCCTTCCGGCCTTTGAAGAATATGTTGTGACTTTGAATCAACAGGAAAAAATTCTCCCTCCTATGCCGGGGATTCCGACTCTTCCCCAGGATGTCGTGTCGTTGACAACGGCCAATGGATTGATCCTCAAATATTGGAATGACCGGATCATGGCCATCGAGAAGCCAGGCGAATACACACTCTTTTCTCCGGAATTCGACACTGATAATGATCTTGCTGTAGGTGTTCTGCTTTTCTCAAACGGCGACAAACTTCTTTATCAGAATGGAGAGCCCATTTATCGATTAAGCTCGCAGGGTGAGAAAACCGTTTATAACAATGATGGGACGGTGGCCTATGTGATGATAGACGAATTCAACAAAATCCGTTTTGATTACCGACAGGACGGAACAGGAAAAGTTATTTCAATCCTGAGCTTTGAAGAAGGAGTGAGCAGTCTTTATGATGAAAAAGGAAGGCCCGTCTGGATTGAAAAATCGGATGGAACAGCCATTTTTTATCAGGATGGTTTTTTAAAAAGCTTCGCTGATGGAACAGGGAATGTTTTTAGCTATGAGATTTCTCCTCTCAGCGAAGGGACTCAGCTCTTGGGCTACCTGTCGAAATTGATTTCTGTCACCCGAGCGGGGACCAGCACACCTCTTCCCCTAGAGGCAATTCTGGAGGATCTGAGTAATTTTCCCTCTATAAAAAACACTCTCGGAGGAGATCTTTCCTGCACGATCGAGTATGACCCGACC
>JBAXGK010000152.1:0-5290 GCA_037139435.1 Candidatus Omnitrophota bacterium
CCCTATGGAAGTGAACGGTCCTCAATCTGCGGAATGCTCACAACTTGTTCGCTTGAAATGGGTTAGGAATTCTAGCTGGAGGAATTTCCATTTAAAGCAGCCATCATCTTACCAAAAAGTCCGCTCTTGGTCGCTCCGTTTGGACCGGAACTCCCCTGAAGTTTTTGTAATTGTGCTTCGAGATAACCAAAGCCCATTTTCTTCAAAGCTTCCCCAACCAGAATCGCCGTCACATCCTGAGTCCCACGAATGTTGTAATAGGTCGCACCACGTATCCCGGCCCGATAATGATTTTCTTTTAAGGAGGGACCGCTTGTATCCAAATAGCGAATATCTCCTAAAGAAAAAATGAGCTCGTCGATTATGACCTCAGGCGCATATTTTTTAATTTGTGTTTGAACTACCTCTCGTGAAGATGAGGATCGCTCTTCGTCGCTTTTCTGCAGCGGCTTCAGCGCCAGGAGATTCAAACCCTTCTTTGAAACATTTATGACCTGAAGTTCGCGAAGATCGATGCCCACTGTCTTGAGCCGCAAAACACCTTGAGGAATTCCGGGAAGATCCACCGAAACTATTACAAGCGGGACATCCGCCAAAATCCCTTTTGGGAAACTATAGGGATTCCCGATCTCGAGGCCCTGAACCTCAAACCCGGTGTTCTTCCAGTCCATTTTCACGTTCCGGATCGAGACATCCGCGCCCAACTGATGGCTGAGAGAGAAAGTGATGGCCTGTTTAATCACCCACGTATGGAAAATGGCCAAAAATATAACGAGGAAGAATCCTAAGCGTATCAGACCGAAGACAACCCTGAAAAGTCCTTTGAACATAAGTCCCTATGCCTCCCGTGGGTTACTGTATCGGCAGAAGATTGAGAAATCCAAAATAAAATAATTTTCGTACGGCGCAAGGCGTACGGCTTTACGCGAAATCCTTTTCGCCGTACTCCGTACACCGTACGCCTTTCCACACGAGTTTCCTTGCCAAGAAATATGATTTGAAAGATAATGTCGACTGTTGAGTTTTTCAATAAAAGCAGCATTGTGCGCTGGGTGTGGACCCACCCTGGATCCCTTGGACACCGTCAAAAAAGATCTTCGAAAACTTTTTTGGATGCTCGGACTGGCACTCACCCTGCCCATGGTCCTTCTGAGCGGCCCTTTCGCGGGGTTTTTGATCAGCCAGTGGTTAATCGGAAAATGGGGTTGGCCCCCAGGCACCCCCCTAGGGTTCGTACTTCTTGGGCTCGCCGGCTCGGTCATCCAAACCGTACGGATTCTGAAGCTTCTATATAAAGGAAGTGAGAAGAAGGATTTATGATTTTGACTGAACAGCATGTGACAGCCGCCGTGGAAGCCGTTGCTCAGGTCCAGGAACAGGCCACTGAAGAACTCCCGAATTTCATCACCATTCTGGAACATCTTTTCCCGAAATCCCATTTTGTTCATTTTTTATTTTCTTGGGAAAATCTTGTTTTTTCATTTTTTATCCTAGGATTCATCGCGATCCGATCGATCAGTGCCGCCCGCAAGAATGACTTTATTCCGAACGGTTCCCAGAACCGCTGGGAACTCGTCATGGAAGGCCTCGCCGAGTTCGTCACGAGCATTCTCGGACCTCGTGGCATGGAACATGTGCCCTTCCTCGGAACGATGTTTATTTATATTCTTCTTCAAAATTGGATCGGGATGATTCCGTTGATGAAATCACCCACAAGCGCGTGGAGCACCACGATCGCTTTGGCGCTCATCACCACGGTCTACATTCAATGGGTCGGCATTAAAGAACATGGTTTCATTAATTATGTGAAGCATCTCGCCGGAAACCCCGTCGGGATCCTGGGGCTTGCTCTCATGCCGCTTATGTTCGTCATCAATATAAGCATCGAGTTCTTCGCGGTGCCCCTTAGCCTCTCCCTTCGTCTTTTCGCCAACGTTTCAAGCGAGGACAAGCTACTTTACAAATTCGCGGAACTCAACGTGATGTACTCCTGGTTGCCGTTCTTTTTCCAGCTCTTCGCCAATGTCCTTGTCATCCTCTTCAGCTTCATTCAAGCTTTTGTTTTCCTTTTACTCTCAACCGTGTATATTTCACTGATCCTGCCGCATGATCCTGATGAGGATCCTGACGCAGCGGCTTCCGTTAGATCATCAAGCACTACTCATTCACCCACAACGTAAGGAGAATCACAATGGATTCACACGTCGCATTAGGTTTCGCACTTCCGATCGGACTCGCCATCACGGCGTTTGGATCGGCACTGGGTCTCGGGAAAGCCGTCGCCTCCGCCATGGACGCTACCGGTCGCCAACCCGAAGCCGCTCAGAAGATCCTGGTCAACATGATGGCCGGCTGCGCCCTGATCGAAGCCTTGACGCTTTATGTGTTGATCTTCGGTTTTGTTTTGATGGGCAAGATCTAGACCCGAGACGTTTATGGAATTTTTTCACGAGAACATCCATCTCTCAGAAGTCCTGGTCCAGCTCATCGCCTTTTTGATCGTGTTTGGCGTGATCAAGAAGTTCGCGTGGAAACCGCTTCTGGCGATCATCCAATCCCGTCGCGAACGTTTCGTTAGCGAATGGAGCGGGATCGAAAAGACCAAGCAAGAGGTCGCCGCCCTTCAGAAAGATTATCTCGGGCACCTTCAGAAGATCGAAGAAGAGGCCCGAGCCAAGATGCAGGAAGCCATCCAGGAAGGACGCCGCCTTGCGCGTGAGATCCAGGAAAAAGCGCGCCTGGAGTCCCAAACCTCGTTTGAAAAGGCAAAAGCCAATATCGAGCTTGAAGTTCAGAAAGCCCGGCTCACACTCCGCCGGGAAGTCGCTGACCTTTCGATCCGCGTCGCGGAAAAGATCTTGGCGGAAAAGATAGACGGCGCTCAACAGGAGAAAAAAGCGCTGGAAATCCTCGGGGAGCTTGAGAAAAAGCTATGAGCGACGTCACCGCCGCGGGCCGTTATACCCGCGCCCTCTTTGAGCTCGCGGAAAAAGAAGGCCACCTCTCCGAAATAGACGCTTCGCTCCATGCGCTTGTCAAGATCTTGACGGAACAACCCAAGGTCCTGCTCCTCATGGCAAATCCCACGCTCACGAACCAGGAAAAATACACCCTGGCCCTGAGCGCCCTCGCCGGTAAAAAAACGGGGCTCCTGGAGAGATTTCTCCATGTCCTGATCGATAAAAAACGCTTCGCGCTTGTGCCGGAAATTCAAAAGATCTTTCATGACCGCTTTGAGAAAAAACAAGGCGTTCAGGAAATTGAAGTGTTCTCCGCCGTGCCGTTTTCTTCCGCTGTGCTGGAAAAGTTCAAAACGGCGCTCACAAAGAAACTCCGTTCCGAGATCCGGCTGATCCCCAAAACCGACCGTGGCATCTTGGGGGGATTCATCCTGCGCTTTGACGGTAAGGAAATTGATTGCAGTTTCAGAAATCGTCTTCATGAGATCCAACAAAAACTTTTCAGCTCCGCCGAAGAAAGAATCGCCTGATACCGCATGACGTTAAAATTTAGGGGTTTGCGGTAGAGTACTTGATTTTCATTAGTGAAAAATTATAAGAAATCAGTACAGTCCAAGTCGCCCTTGAAGAAAACAAAAAAAGACTTGGATCGCACTGTTAACCCCTAAAATCGAATGGAGAACAGGACTAATGCTTAAACCCGAAGAGGTCACACAAGCCATTCAAAAAGAAATCCAGAAATACGAAGCGAAACTCGAGATGCAATCGGTCGGTTATGTCCTGCAAGTGGGCGACGGGATTGCCCGTATCTACGGCCTGGACGACGTCATGGCCGGCGAGCTCGTCACCTTCCATGATGGAACGACGGGTTTGGTGCTCAACCTCGAACCGCATCATGTCGGTGTGGTCATCCTCGGCGACGACCGTAACATCAAAGAAGGCGACCAGGTCAAGCGTACCGGAAAAATCGCGCAGGTTCCGGTCGGGGATGCTCTTAAAGGGCGCGTCATCAATCCTCTCGGAGAGCCCCTCGACGGCAAGGGGCCGATCATCGCGCAAAGAACGCGTCCGATCGAATCCTTACCTCCCTCCGTGGTCCAGCGCCAACCCGTTAAAGAACCTTTGCAAACCGGTATCAAGTCGATCGACGCCATGATCCCGATCGGACGAGGCCAACGCGAACTCATCATCGGCGATCGTCAGACCGGTAAGACCGCCATCCTGATCGACGCGATCCTCAATCAGAAAACCACGGGCGTTCATTGCATCTATGTCGCGATCGGCCAAAAACTTTCCAGCGTTGTGGCGCTCACAGAAACGCTTGAAAAACATGGCGCCATGGAATACACCACGATCGTATCCGCCTCTTCCGACGATCCGGCTCCCCTTCAGTATCTCGCTCCTTATGCAGGCACCGCGATCGGGGAAGAATCCTTATTCAACGGCAAGCACGCGCTGGTGGTCTATGACGACCTCTCGAAACATGCGGTCGCTTATCGCCAGTTGTCGCTTCTCCTTCAACGGCCGCCGGGACGCGAGGCTTATCCGGGCGATGTTTTTTATCTTCATTCTCGTTTGCTCGAACGCGCGGCTAAAATGCGCGAAGACCTGGGCGGAGGATCGCTCACCGCGCTCCCTGTGATCGAAACCCAGCTCGGCGATATTTCGGCCTACATCCCAACGAACGTTATTTCCATCACGGATGGACAGATCTATCTGGAAAGTGACCTTTTTTACGCGGGCGTGCGGCCGGCCATCAATGTCGGCCTTTCCGTCTCGCGCGTCGGCGGCAACGCCCAAACCAAAGCTATGAAACAGGTCGCCGGCACGCTGCGCCTCGCCCTCGCTCAGTACCGAGAACTCCAAGCTTTTGCCCAGCTTGCGACCGATCTCGACAAGGCCACCAAAGATCAGCTTACGCGCGGCGAACGCATGGTCGAGATTCTGAAGCAACCCGACCTTCATCCGCTTCCTCTGGAGCGTCAGATCGTGAGCATTTTCGCAGGCAATGAAGGCTTGCTGGATGACATTCCCGCTTTCAAGGTGCGGGAGTTTGAAAAAAACCTCTTAGCCTTTATCGATAAGCATTATCAGGAGATCCTGATCGAGATCGCGGAGAAAAAAATCCTTTCGGACGCGCTGAAAGAAAATTTGAAGCAAGCGATCGTTAAATTTAAAAGTTCTTTTTAATAACCGGGGACCGTTCCCGTTTTCCGAGAATCGAAAAAATGTCAGGTCAATTACGCGCACTCAAAAACAGGATCCGCGGGGTCGAGAGCACCCAAAAGATCACCAAGGCCATGGAAATGGTGGCCGCGTCAAAGCTCAAG